>JASHWA010000499.1 GCA_030044325.1 Bryobacteraceae bacterium | reverse complement strand
TCCGCCGAGCCGTAGGCCTTGCTGAAGAGCACCTTATCGCCGCGCGCGACGAGCACGGATCCCATGAAGTGATTGCCGGCGACGTAGGATTCGACCACCTGGTCCATTCGGGCGGTGTCCTGCGCGAAACAGAGGGCGGCGGCGACGGCTACAAGCGAGAGCTTTCGGAGCATGAACCTGTATACCGCTTTTCAGCGCTCACGGACAAGATCGGGTTATCGCTCTCATTCAAATTTTCTATCCCCGCTACGCTTCACAACCGGCTATCCTCTAGTGATATGAGCCACGCAGCCAAGACGCCGAAAGACGTCCTCGAATACGCAAAGAAGCACGAAGCCAAGCAGGTGGATCTGCGCTTTACCGATCTGCCCGGATTGCAGCATCACGTCTCTTATCCCATCACCGAGCTGGAAGAGGACTCCTTCGAGCAGGGTTTTGGAATGGATGGATCGAGCATCCGCGGCTGGGCCGCGATCAATGAGAGCGACATGCTCCTGATTCCCGATCCGACCACGGCCTACATCGATCCGTTTTATGAAACGCGCACGCTGGTGATGACCTGCGACGTGATCGATCCGATCACGCGCCAGCACTACGATCGCGACCCGCGCTGGATCGCGCGCAAGGCCGAGATGTATTTGAAAAACTCCGGCCTGGCCGATACCGCTTATTTCGGCGCGGAAGCCGAGTTTTTCATTTTCGACAACGTGCGTTTCGACCAGAACGCGCACGAAGGCTATTATTTTATCGACGCCGAAGAAGGCCGCTGGAATTCGAGCCGCGAGACCAACAATCTGGGTTACCGGCCGCGCTACAAAGAAGGATATTTTCCGGTGCCGCCGACGGATCATTACCAGGATCTGCGCGCCGAGATGGTCGAGACGATGATCCGTTGCGGCATCGATATCGAATGTCACCATCACGAAGTCGCCACCGGCGGGCAGTGCGAAATCGATCAGCGATTTGACACGCTCTTGAAGTCAGCCGACAACATGATGCTGTACAAGTACGTGATCCGCAACGTCGGGTATCAGTACGGCAAGAGCGTGACGTTCATGCCCAAACCGCTGTTCGGCGACAACGGCAGCGGGATGCACACGCACCAGAGCTTGTGGAAGGGCGGAAATCCGCTGTTTGCGGGCGATATGTACGCAGGCCTGAGCCAGATGGCGCTGTGGTACATCGGCGGACTGCTGAAACACGCGCGCGCGCTTTCGGCGATCATCGCGCCGACTACGAACAGCTACAAGCGCCTGGTTCCGGGTTATGAAGCGCCGGTGAATCTGGCGTATTCGCGCCGCAACCGCTCGGCCGCGGTGCGCATCCCGATGTATTCGGCGAGCCCGAAGGCCAAGCGCCTGGAGTTCCGTCCGCCCGATCCGAGCTCCAACCCGTACATGGCGTTTGCGGCGATGATGATGGCGGGAATCGACGGCGTGATGAACAAGATCGATCCGGGCGAACCCCTTGACAAGGATATTTACGATCTTTCTCCGGAGGAGATGAAGAGCGTGCCGTCGATGCCGGCGTCGCTTGAAGAAGCGCTTCAGTGTCTCGAAGACGATCACGGCTTCCTGCTCAAGGGCGACGTGTTCAGCGAAGAGCTGCTCGAGACGTTCATCGCCTACAAGCGCAAAAACGAATCCGACGCCGTGCGGCTGCGCCCGCACCCCTACGAGTTCGCGCTGTATTACGACATTTAAAGCGTGCCGCTGAAGGTCCGCGAGCTGATCAAGATCCTCGAGAAGCACGGCTGGCGGCATGTTCGAACCAACGGCGACCATCGCGTGTTCCGCAATTCCGAAGGGCGGATTACGATTGTGTCCGGAAGTTCGGGCGACGACGTTCGGCTTGGGACATTGCGCGCGATCTTGAGGCAAACTGGTATCAAGGAAGATGAATGATCCGCAAATATTCGCTCGTAATCGAAGGCGAGGGGGGGAGCTTCAGCGCGTACGTGCCGGAACTCCCCACCATCGTTGT
Source organism: Bryobacteraceae bacterium (assembly GCA_030044325.1). Taxonomy (GTDB): domain Bacteria; phylum Acidobacteriota; class Terriglobia; order Bryobacterales; family Bryobacteraceae; genus Palsa-187. The sequence goes on along the minus strand of JASHWA010000499.1, from coordinate 3,240 downwards.
GACCGGCCGCTCGGTTGAGGAACTCACCGAGCGCGCCGCCGTCGCGATTCGGACCTATTTTGAGAGCGTGAGACCGGAGTTCCCGCCGGGTTCGATCGTGCGCGAAATCGAGGTCGAGCTCCCGGCCTAATACGCCATCGACGCCGCCAAAAACAGCGGCCCCGCCGACTTTTCCTCCGCCGCGGCTTTCAATCGGAACATCAATTCACCCCACGTGGTGTTGCAGGAGACGAAGTAATCCGTCTCCGCCGCCCATCCCGCGTGGGTGAAGCGCAGGAGCGTCGCGGCGCCCTTCGGTTCGAGCCGGAAATCGATCCGCGTCCCGCTCCACTCCCGGCCCGATTCGCACAACCATCCGGCGTGCGTGGGCGCTGCGGCTCCCGCGAGCCGCAGCACATAAACGGTCGTGCGATTGAAAAACCCCAGCTCCACGCGGCCGTCCGATTCCGTCACATCCGCCGCCCACCATCTGCCGAAACCCTGAGCCGTCGCGACCAGGGGATAAATTCTCGCGGCCGGCGCCGCGATCTGGATCGCGTGTCGAATATCCGCCATACCCCTCCTATTCCGCGACCAGGCGCCTAGATGAACGCCATGGTCTTGATCCCCGAAATGTCGAAACGTTTCCGGCACCGCATGTTCTTGCACACCGCCTTGTCGTCGACCAGCACGATATAGCTGGCGAACTTGGCGAAGCGCGCGCGGTCGCGCTCATCGGCGCCACGCGGCGCCTGCTCGATTTTCCGGCGCACCACCCAGCGCAGCTCGTAGCTGTCCGATGTCCGGCAGAAGGGGCAATTGAGCGTCGCCGGCTTGGTAGTCTGCGATTCACGATAAAAGGCTTTTTCGTCGAGCGCCATATTCACACGCGCTCCTTTATATCACAGCCGCGTGAGGCGATTGGCGCGGGCGTTCATTTACGGACACCCGGGTCCCGCGCGCGAACGCGCCGATCACGCAACCGACTGAGCTTTCAGCGCAACTTGTGGCCGTGCGCGTGCGTTTATAAATCCATGGCGATCTGGAAAGACGTCGTCTACGCAGCGCGCCGGCTGATGGGAAAGCCCGGATTTTTGATCGTCGCGCTGGCGACGCTCGCCCTCGGAGTGGGGCTGAACGCGACCATTTTCACCTTCGTCAACGGAATCCTGGTGCGCCCGCTTCCCGTCGCCGATCCGAATCGCCTGGTCACGCTCAATTTCGGAAAGCACGAGCCCGGCCCGGGCGTTTCTTTTCCCGATTATCTCGATATTCGCGATCGCAACCAGGTTTTTTCCTCCTACGCGGCGACGCGCATGATGCCTATGGCGCTGAGCCTCACCGGCGCGAACGCGCGCATCTGGGGTTTGCTGGTGAGCGGAAATTATTTCGAGATGCTGGGCATCTCTCCGTGGCGCGGCCGCTTCATCGACTCGGGCGACGACGGCACATCGCCCAGCCCCGTCGCGGTGATCAGTTACTCCTGCTGGCAGCAGCGCTTCGGCGCCGACGCGGAGGTCATCGGACGAAGCGTGAAGATCAACGGCGGGCGTTTCACCATCATCGGCGTCGCCCCGCCCGGATTCAACGGCACCGAGCGGCTGCTCGAATCCGAAATGTGGGTGCCGTTTTCGGTGATTCACACGATCGAAGGGCGCGACTGGCGTGCGGAGCGGCGGACTCGCGACGCGTGGACGATCGCGCGCCTCAAACCTGGGGTTTCGATGGGGCAGGCCGAAGCGTCTCTCGCCGTGCTCGCATCGCAGATCGCTCGCGAGCATCCCGATGTCGACGCCGGGCTGACGATCACGCTTTCGCCGCCGGGACTGATCGGAGCCGGTATTGGCAACATGATTTCGGCGATGGGAATCGCGATGATGATCGTAGCGGGGCTGACTCTGCTGGTCGCATGCACCAATCTTTCCGGCCTGATTCTGGCGCACGCGGCCGACCGGCGCAAGGAGATCGCGATTCGCCTGGCGATCGGCGCGGGCCGCGGCACGATCGTCCGCATGATGCTGATCGAAACGCTGCTGCTCGGCGCGGCGGGCGGAGCGCTGGGGATTCTGACGGCGGTGTGGCTCGGCGAGGCGCTGCCCGCGGGCGTCCCCTCGGCCAATCTTCCCATCGCTTCGTTCGGTGTGGACTGGCGCGTGATGCTGTTCGGCATGGCGATCGCGCTCGCGGCCGCGCTGATTTCCGGCGTGGTGCCGGCGCTGCGCGCCGTGAAGGTGGATCTCGCGCCGGCGCTCAAGAACGAAACCGCCTCCGGCTGGCTGCGCGGCTGGCATCTGCGCGACGTGTATCTCGGAATCCAGATCGCCATTTGCATGGTGCTGCTCGCCGGCGCCGCGATGACGCTGGGCGGATTGAACCGGGCGCTCGCGATGCATTACGGCTTCGATCCGGCGCACGCCATCACGCTGCGCGTCGATCTCGCGATGAGCCAGTACACGCCCGAGCAGGGACTGGATTTCGACCACCGGCTCATCGAAAAAGCGCGCGCGCTTCCGGGGGTCGAAGCCGCCGGGATCTCCAACTCCGTGCCGTTCTCCGTCGATCAATCGACCACTTCTTTTTACGTCGAAGGCAAGCCCGAGCCGCCGCCCTCGGACGTTCCCGCGGCGTTCCATTATGAGTGCGGCCCCGGATATTTCCGCGCGATCGGAACGCGCCTGGTCGCAGGCCGCGATTTCGACGATCACGATCGCCAAGGCGCGGCGAAAGTGGTGATTGTCAACGAGACGCTCGCTGGAAAATATCTGCCCGGCGAAAATCCCATCGGCCGCCGCATCCGCTTCGGACGCAATGGCGACTGGCTCGAAATCGTCGGCGTGGCCGAAGCCGGACGATACCAGTGGATCAGCGAGCCGCTCACGCCCGCCGTGTGGGATCCGCTCGATCAGTCGTATAACAGCTCGGCGACGCTGGTGATGCGCACGCGCTACAACAACAGCGAAGCGCTCAACGACGCGCGGCGGATGGTCGCCGAGCTCAATCCCGATCTGCCGATTTTCGAAGCGCGCCCGGTATCGGAGCTGGTCGATTTTCCGATGATGCCGCTGCGCAAATCCACCGCCGCGTTGAGCATGATGGGCGGTCTTGCGGCGCTGCTGTGCATCCTGGGACTGTACGGGCTGCTCGCTTACGCGGTGGTGCAGCGCACGCGCGAAATCGGCATCCGCATGGCGCTGGGCGCGCGCGCTTCGAGCGTTCTCGCGCTGCTGCTCACGCGAACCATGCTTCTGGTCGCGGCGAGCG
>JASHWA010000498.1 GCA_030044325.1 Bryobacteraceae bacterium | reverse complement strand
GCACCAACGGCAATACGCCATCGGGGGTGGTTACGTTTGAAGCGAACGGGACTTCCCTCGGATCGGCGCAGCTCACCGGCACGGGATCGAGCGCGACGGCGACGCTGGTGGTCACCGGATCGCAACTGCCGCTGGGAACGGCGACGATCACGGCGTCCTACAACGGATCGTCGAGCGTGACGGCTTCGACGGCCATGACGGTTACTTCGTCGGGTGGAAGCGGGGGCAGCGCGCCGGGGATCGCCGCGGTGGTGAATCCGGCGTCGTATCAACCGGCGTTGGCGCCGGGAGGAATTCTCACGGTGTTCGGATCGTCGCTTGCGCCGTCGACGGGAAGCGCGACCAGCCTGCCGCTGCCGGATTCGATCAACGGGGTGGCGGCGTTGGTCAACGGCGTTGCGGCGCCGCTGTATTACGCCTCATCGGGACTGCTGAATATCCAGATTCCGTATCAGACCGCGGCCGGCGCGGCGACGCTGAGCATCAACAACAACGGAGTGGTGAGCACGCAGTCGATCAATATTTCGGCGGCTGCGCCGGCGATTTTCACCAACACGAGCGGCGCGGTGGTTCCCGATCCGACGGGAACTCGCGGCCAGGTCGCCTATGTGTACATCACGGGAGCGGGCGCGGTATCGCCGGCGATTGCGACGGGCGCGGCGCCCTCGAGCTCCACTCCTCTGAACGAATTGCCGCAACCGGTCGAGAACACGAGTGTGACGGTGGGCGGGGTTCCGGCGACCATCCAATTCATCGGCATCACGGCGGGATTGGCGGGGGCGGTGCAGATCAATTTCGTGGTTCCGGACTCCCTCGCGACGGGGACTCAGCTGGTAGTGGTCACGGTCGGCGGCGTCGCGAGCCCGGCGGCGACGATCACGATCACCAACTGAAGGCATCGGCCGCGAATGAAGGCGAATGCAGGCAAGGCTAAAGCCTTGCGCGGGCGTAAAGCCCGCCGTCCGCGTTGGATATAATGGTTTTCCTTCAGGCTTTCAGGAAACCTGCGGAAACATGAGTCTCGTCTAGTTTCCATAGGGTCTCGAAAGAGGAAACGATCGTATGAAATTCAGAGGGGTTCTGTTTGCGCTCGGATCGGTATGTTTACCGAGCGTCTATGCACAAGCGGTGCTTAGTTTTGGCGCGATTTCCGGCACGGTATTGGATTATACCGGCAGCGGAATTCCGGACACGACGGTGATCATCTCGAATCCGGCGCTGGGCGTCTCGCGCGAATTCGAGACCACCGACGACGGTTTGTTCAACTCGGTCGCGCTGCCTCCCGGCCCGGGCTACAACGTCAAGTTTTCGCGCAACGGATTCAAGGCGATGGAGTACAGGAATTTCGAGCTGCCGACGGGCCACACGCTGCATTTCGATGTCTCGATGATCGAGCAGCCGACGCCGCGGCCGGAAGAAAAAGAGAGCCTGGCGGTGCACGATATCACCGGCGAGCTGGAGATTTCGTTTTCGCCGCTCGAAGTGAGCGGGCTGCCGACGGAGGACCGCGATCCGGAGAATCTCGCGCCGCTGGGACTTTATGTGGTGAAGAATTATCAGACCGGGCAGCTCGCTTTTGAAGGCGTGCAGGGAACGACGGCGATTGAAACCGACGGAATCTGGACCACCAATTCGTATTTTTTCGATAAACCGGCGGTCGCGGTTGCGGTGACGCAGGAAGCGGTGGAAGGGGTGCAGGTGATTTCGGGCGACGCGGCAGCGGAATTCGGGCACAGCCGCAACGGCTTTGTGAACGCGGTGACGGACAGAGGAACCAACGGGATTCACGGCGAGGCTTACGATTATTTCAACACTCACAGTCTCAACGCGCCGGATCGTTTCGCGGGCGGATTCAGGCCGCCGGGATGGCAGCAGCAGTTCGGGGCGGATGCGGGCGGGCGCGCGCCGCACAAATTTTTCTGGTTTGCGAACGGGGAGGATCTGGACCGGCATTCGGCCGGGCTGAATCTCGCGTTCAATCCTGTATTGACCAATGCGGAGGGAACCGCGATCGCTCCGCAGATCCCGGCGGCGGTCTGCACCGCGACGGCCACGCAGTGCGCCAACGCCACCGCGTTTTTAAACTCGCAGCTCAATCGCGTGGTGAATTCGTCGCTCGAATCGCTGCGGGGGCTCGCCAAGGTCGACTGGCGCCCCAGCGATACGCACAACATCAGCGCCGAATTCGGCGCGATTCATCAGCATTCGCCGAACGGCATCGACCTCAACACGGTTTCGAATAACGCGGGATTGCTGGGCCATAACGGGAACTACACGGATGAAAACCGGTTCGCCCGGGCCGGCTACACGGTGATTCTGGCGGCGGACGCGGTGAACGATTTTCGCGCCACGTATTATCGCGACCGGCTGTCGGAGTATCCGGATCCTGCGTTGGCGCCGGCCGGCTTCAATGCCGCCCCCGACGGCTCGATTGTGGGAATCGATATCGCCGGCTCGCAGTTCGGTGGAAATCCGCTGATTCCGTCCGCGCTGAGCGAAAAGCGCTATCAGCTCATCGACAGCCTGAATATCGCGTCCGCATCGCATGCCATCAAGCTGGGCGTGGATTTTTCGTTCAACGAGGACTGGAACCGGCAGATCATCAACAGCGCGGGCGATTATTTTTATCCCACCCTCACCGCGTTCGCCGACGATTACACCGGAAACACGACGAGCAAAAAAGATTACTCCAGCTTGCTGCAAGGATTCGGCCAGCCCATCGCCGATTTGCACTCGAAGGCGCTCAACGTCTATCTGCAGGACACCTGGAAACCGACCAGCCGGCTGACCGCGGTGGTCGGCGTGATCTGGGAAAAACCATTCCTTCCCGGTCCGACCTACACGAGCGCGGTTTTCTACCAGACCGGGTCGATCACCTCGCCCAACGTCGATTTTTCGCCGCGCGTGGGGCTCGCCTACCGGCTCAACGATCGCACCGTGGTCCGGCTGGGGCTGAGCAGTTTTTATCAGCCGTTTCCCGGACAACTGCTGGAGACGCTGTTTACCGGCAACGGCATTTACCAGCTGCAGACCTCGTTTGTGCCGAGCGAGTCGGCGGCGCCGCTGTTTCCGCGCATCCTGGGAACGGCGGGCAGCGTTCCGGAAGGCACACCCGACATCGTTTTCGAGGACAGCAAATTTCGCATCCCGCTTTCGGCGCAGGGCACGGCTTCGATCGAGCGGCGCGTCCTGGGCAACATGACGGTCACGCTCAATTACATGTACAGCCGGGGGCTTTCGCTGTGGACGGGCTACGACACCAACCTGAACGCGCCCACGGTCAGCGAGACTTACACCATCGATAATGCGGCCGGCACGGCCGTGGGCAGCTTCGAGACTCCGATTTATAAAACCAAAACCAACACGGATTTCGCGCATGTGTTTCAGCTCGGCAACGACGGCACCTCCAATTACCAGGGAGCATCCATGTTGGTCCGCCAGCCGTTTGCGCACGGCCTGGCCTTCCATGCGTCCTACACCTGGTCGCATGCGGTGGACGATGTGAACGGCCCGCCGGCCGTTGCGGGCATCATTCCGTCGAGTTTCTTCGTGGGCAATTTCGGCCAGCTTCGCGCCAACGCGAACTTTGATCAGCCCAGCCGCGGCGTGGTCGAATGGACATGGCAGCCGGTGTTTTCGCACGGCGATTCGGTGTTCGACCGGTACGTGATCAACGGATGGCGGCTTTCCGCGGCAGCCACGATCGCGTCGGGATTGAAGGAGACGCCGCTGGTGGAGGTGAATGGCCAGCAGTTCACCGGACAGACGCTGGCTTACCCGACCTCGCTCAATGGATCGGGCGGATGGTCGATCGCGCCGTTTTTGGGCGTAAACACGCTTTCCACCGGCATGGAATATAACGTAGACGCGCGGCTGAGCAGGGAAATCCCGATCATCGAGCGCGTCCACGCGATGCTGATGCTCGAAGGATTCAACGCGCTGAACACGCAATTCAACACGAGCGTCAACACGCTCGCCTATCTCGCGACCAGCGGGGTTCTTCACGCGCTGCCGGGCGTTGGGTTGGGCAACAGCGCGGCCGGCTATCCGTGGGGCGACAACGCGCGGCACGTGCAGATCGCGCTGCGGGTCGTGTTTTAACCATCGCCAGATGGGTTCGCGGTTCGTAGTGAGTGCTTGGCAATTGGTCGCCGTATCTCGCGCGAAGCGCGATCGGCGCGCTCCCGGCGACCGCGAACTACGAGCCACGCACCACGAACTCCTGCGCGGTGCGCCACAGCGATACTTCGAGGCCGATCGGAAATTCTCTGATCTCGACGCGCTGGAATTTGGTGCGGTAAGCCATCTGCTCGAACTGGGCCCGCGTGTAGGCGCGCTTCAACAGCATGAAGCGGAAAATCAGCTTGGTGGCGGACGAGTTCATCG
>JASHWA010000497.1 GCA_030044325.1 Bryobacteraceae bacterium | reverse complement strand
GATGTTGCGCCAGCCCACGCCCGTGTTGTACGCGCAGAAGGAAATTTCGCCCTCCTGCGTCGCGTAGGGAATAATGCACTGCTCGGTTCTTCGGAAATCGTAATTAAAAAGATCCTGGAACCACATGCCCGCGATGAACAGGAAGTTCCAGCGGTCCGCGCGGCGCTGCTCGATGTCGGCCATGGTGCGATCCGCCGTCACTTTGCCGTATTTCTTGTTCGACATGCCGAAGCACTTGTCGAATTTCGCGATCAGGTCGCTCAGGCGGAAGTGCGTGGGAGCCTGGTAAGGATTGTAGTTGCGCAGCAGGGCGAGCGATACGCCCACCACGCTCAGTTTCTTGCTGCGCGCCGCGTCGTTGATCCTGGCCACGTCTTTGGCCAGTTGATCCGCGTTCAAAAACGCGGTCACCGGCCGGTATTCCTTGGTCTCCTTGTCGCACATCACGGCCATTCCGATGCCGCAGTTGGGATGGCAGCCGCAGGAGAGCTGGCCCCATTCGGCCTGCGGGCCATGGACCAGATCGGCGAAATCGGAGAACGTGCTCATGAAAGAGATGGGGAACCAGTCGCGCACGGGTTCGCCCAGGCCGGTCTGGTTCTTGACGTCGTGCGCCAGGTGCGAAAGCGTGTAGCGCTGAGCTTTCCTGCGCTCATCGGTGACGGCTTCGTCGCGGCCGGTAAAGGAAACCGGCTGGAAACTCAGGAACGGGATCTTTTTGGGATTGTCCAGAGCGAATCGAACGACGGCGCCCACCTGCTCATTGTTCACGCCGTTGATCAGCGTGATTACCGGCACGATATCGACGCCCGCGCTGTACAGATTCTCGATCGCGCGCAGCTTTACGTCGAACAGATTGCCGACCGCGCGATGCGAATTGGCTTCATTGCCGATTCCGTCGAATTGCAGATACGCGTAGCGCAGGCCCGCCTCGGCCGCCTGCTTGGCGAATTCCGGCCGCTTGGCGAATTCGATGCCGTTGGTGGCCGCCTGCACGCTCTGGTATCCCAGCTTGCGGCAATAGCGGATGGCATCGAGGAAATAGGGCGAAAGCGTGGGTTCGCCGCCTGAAAACTGCACGGAAAGCTGGCGCCGCGGCTTGATCGAAATCGCGTTGTCGAGCAGCGTCTTGATCTCTTCCCAGGCGAGCTCATGCACGAAGCCGACCTGGTTTGCGTCCATGAAACACGGATCGCACATCATGTTGCAGCGATTGGTCAGATCGATGGTCAGCACCGATCCGCGCCCGTGCGTGATGGTGGAGGAGCCGTGATTGTGCAGGTCCGCATCGTTATGCGCGCGAATATCGCGGCCGGGGAAAACGTCTTCGAGGTGTTTGGAGAACGCCGGATCGATCGACATCACGTCGTCGAATTCGCCGTGGACGGGGCATTCCTTCACCATCACGATCTTGCCGTCGCGCTCGACGATCTTCGCCTTGATTTCGCCGCGCTTCTCGTCCTTCAAAATCTGCACCGGCAGTTTCCCGTCGAGGATCTGCTTGCGGATCTCGGGAATGCAGCGCGGGCACAGCGAATCGGTCTCGCGCGGCCATCCGAGCCTGGGTTTCTGTTTTTCCCAGCTTTTGAGCAGCGGTTTGTCCGACCATTTCGGGGTGAACGAAGGGTTCGGATGGATGGAATTGAATTTGTCGAAAACAAACCAGGCGGCATTGGCCGCGAGGGCGACAGCCTTCTCGACGTGCTTGATGGGCTTTGTCATTTGTTGGCCAGTATAGTAGACGCTGGCGCGAAGAGCTATATTAATGAATCGAAATGCGCCAGATGGCATTGAATGGCGCTTTAAGGGCGCTGAACGGAACCCGTAATCTATTGCGCTGTCAATGAGATAGCGCCGTATGACGCTATGCAGCGTTTACGACAAAACGATATCCGATTCCGCGGACGGTTAACAGGTGCTTGGGCCGCGCCGGATCGTCTTCGATATAGCGCCGCAGGCGCACGATGAAGTTATCGATGGCGCGCGTGTCGGTGTCTTCGTGCAGGCCCCAGACCTCTTCGAGCATCTTTTTGCGCGAAACCGGTTTGCCTTCGTGCCGGATCAGGTAACGCAACAGATTGGCTTCCATGAGGGTGAGCGGAAAGACCTGATCGCGCACGCGCAGCTCGAGCGCGTCGAATTCGACGGATTTGTCGCCGAACACGAAACGGTCCGGGCGTTTGGGAGCCGGGGGGATGGATTTCAGCCATTCGCGCCGGCGCAGCAATCCACGGATGCGCGCCAGAAGGATGCTCAAATCGAACGGTTTGGTGAGGTAGTCGTCGGCGCCGGCGGCGAATCCTTTCAAGACATCTTCGGGACGGCCGCGCGCGGTCAGCATGAGGGTGGGCACGAACTGGCCGGCGCCGCGCATCTCCGACATCACCGCGAACCCGTCCTTGCCTGGAAGCATGACGTCGAGAACGACGACGTCGGGCAGCTCATTTTGCAAAAACTGCTGGGCGCTCTCGCCCGATTCGGCGACATCGACCTGGTAACCTTCGGCTTCGAGATTGAAGCGCAGGCCGTCGGCGAGGTGCTGCTCGTCTTCGACGATGAGGACTTTGTTCATTTACTTAAGACCGCTCCCTGCCGGTCGCGGCCCGGTAGCGGCGCCATGCGTTCAAGCGTGGGACTCCGTTCGGGCGGGTTCGGCGGCGCGTGGGTTCTCTTTCGCCAGCGGCAACTGCAGGACGAAGGTGCTGCCTTTTCCCGGGCCTTCGCTTTCCGCCCACGCGCGGCCGCCGTGGCGCTTGGCCACCGAACGCACGATGTACAATCCCAAGCCGGTGCCCTTGACGCGCGTCGTCTGGGGGCCGGCGACGCGATAGAAGCGCTTGAAAATCTGCTTCAGCTCCGGCTTGGGAATGCCCGGGCCGCTGTCGATCACACGCACGACCGCGAATTTTCCTTCGAGATTCTCCGTCTCGATGCGGACCTTGGCCTCCGGGCCGGAATATTTGACCGCGTTATCGATCAAATTCGACACGGCGGCGGAGACTTCCTCGGCATCGCCCAGAACGGTTGCCGGAGGGCCGGGATGGAACTCGATCGCATTCGCGCCGGCTTCGTGAACCTTGCGCACGCGCTCGACGCAGGCGCCGATCAACTGATCGAGATCGAGTGGCGCGCGATTCAGCGCGCGCCCGCTATGGCCCACGCGCCCGGTGCGCAGCACCTGTTCGATGGTGGCGAGGAGCCGGTCGCTGTCGGAGAGCATGATGCGGTAAAACTCGCGGCGCTTTCCTTCGTCGACGGCGCGGGTCTGCAGCGTTTCGAGGTACAGCCGGATGCTCGCCACCGGGGTTTTCAGCTCATGCGTGACCGCGTTGATGAAGGCGTCGTGCTGCGCGTTGCGCCGGATCTCGCGCACCAGAAAAATGGTGTTGAGCACCACCCCGCTGATGATCAGCATGACCATCAGGACGCTCAGGAAAATCAGAATCCCGTTTTTCCAGTTGAGCAGCACCCATCCGATGTAGAGCAGCAGCGTGACCAGGATCAGGGCGGCGCCCAGGGAGATGAAAAAC
>JASHWA010000496.1 GCA_030044325.1 Bryobacteraceae bacterium | reverse complement strand
TCCGGGTGCGCCTGCGCGTCCTCGCGCGACATGGTCCCGCGCGCCACCGCGGCATCCAGCACGTTCGAGAAAACGTGCGGCCGGTTGAGCATCCGGTATTCGCCCGGCGCGCACAAAAATAATCCGCTGTCGCCCACCGAAATGTAATATAAGGACCGTTCGTGCAGCGCCGCGGCGACCAGCGTCGTGCCCACTCCGTCTTTCATGCCCAATCCCTTGGCCAGCTCGACCACCTGCGCATTCGCCTCGCGAACGCTGCGCTCGAGCGCGGCCGGGATGGTTTCTTCCGCGGTTTTCCGCGCGTAGGCTTCGAGAAATACGCGCACGGCGACGCGGCTCGCTTCATCGCCGAACTCCATCCCCCCCATCCCGTCGCACACGATGGCCACAAATCCGCCGTGCGCCGAAAAAGTCTCATCGCCCGGATCGGAAAATCCGAACGAATCCTGTTGCGAATGCCGCGCGCCGATATGCTGGGCGTTGCCGGGTAAAAACCGCATGACGCTATTTCTCCGCTTCGGCCCAGGAATACTTTTCGCCGCAGAACGGCACCAGCGCCAGCTTGGTTTTTCCGACTTCAATCACGTCGTCGGCTTTCAACTGCGTCGGCGCGTTCACGATCTCGCCGTTCACATACACCAGCCCCGCGGCATCGCCGGGCAGCGCCCAGAAGGTCTGTTTTTTCGGATCGAAAATCACCAGCCCGTGCCGTTCGCGCGAAACCGTGTTGTCGCTCTCGATCACCACGTCCATCGATGGCGCGCGGCCGATGTAATTCTTCTCGTTGTGCAGCCGGAAATCCTTGCCGCGATCGGGACCCTCCAGACACACCAGCCATCCCACCACCGGCTCCGCCTTTCCCGCCTTCACCGCGCCCACGCGAACCGTCGCGCCGGGAGGAGGCATGGGAACCGGAGTTGGAACCGCTCCGGGAACGGGCGGCACCGGCGGCAATCCCGCGCCGGGCAGCGGCGGCGGCATCGCCACGGGCCTGGTTTTCTGCTCGATCCCGCCCGTATCCGCGGGCAGCGCGCACCACGGGCACCCGTTGTGCTTCGCCGGATCGTAAAAATGTCCCTCCGGACAACGAATCATCCTGTCGGCCATCCCCTCCTCCTGCTCGCGAAGTCTGCGCAAAGAACCATCTTCTTAAACCAAGCACGATTCTCCACGCACTCCTACTCATCAGGAAAGTCTATCTTACTAAGCCCCTCCAGCCCCAGCGTAGTGGAAACTTCCAGAAAATCCGCCGGGAAGCGGGCCATTTCATATTTCACCGCGTACCGCAGGCGGCCGGCGTCTACTCGGGACAGCCCGAACTCGCCTGTTTCCGGCACACATCCGGCTACGGCGGGAGCCCGCACGCCATATTGGTTGACGAGGAAAACAAATTCAGCGGTTTCGAGCGAAAATTTCGCAGCCAGCCGCGGCCCCTCCGCACGAAGATCGTCTATCGCCTCAATCGAATTGCCGTTCAGCGGAGTTTCCGCCGTAACGCGAATATCGCCCAGTTCCGGCGCCGCCAGATTCGCCGCTTCTTCGCTCATGGCGCGATACGTCGTGAATTTTCCCCCGGTGATGCGCAGCACGCCTTCGGAATCAAAGAAAATCCGGTGCTCGCGCGTCGCGCGCGTGGCCGATCCGCCAGTCACCAGCAGCGGACGAAGCGAGCTGAACGCGGCGAGCGGCTCGATCGCCGCGCTCGAGGGAAACACGCGCCCGGCCATCTCGCGCAGGTAGTGAATTTCGTCGTTTGAAATATGCACATCGTCCGCCGATCCGGCGTGGTCGATGTCGGTGGTGCCGATCAGCGTCCGGTCGCCGCGCTCGCCCCAGGGAATGAAAAAAAGAATGCGGCCCTGTTGGTCGAAATACGCGATCGCGTGATCGCTCGCGTTCAGTCGCGGCAGAACCAGATGCGAGCCGCGCACCAGCCGCGGCGACGGATCGTGCGCCCACGGCCCGGTTGCGTCGACGATCAATTTCGCGCGCGCTGCAAACGATTCCTTCGCGATCAGATCGTGCAGTTCCACCGATGCGCGTGTGCGCCGTCCCGCGGCGATGTAATTCGCACACACCGCTCCGTTCGATTGCGCTTCGAAAATATTTTCGAGCACCAGGCGTGCCGAGCGCACCTCCGCGTCGTAATATTCCGCGGCCGCGGTCATTTTCGGCAGACCGAGCCCCGGCTCCATTTCGCGAACCTGCGCGAGCGGGACGCGCCGATGCCGCGGAAGTCCGCGGCTGAAGCGGTCGTAAGCAATCAAGCCGACGTTGTAATAAACCTCGCGGAAAACGCCTTCAAGCGGCAGGAGAAACGCGAGCGGCGTGACCAGGTGCGGCGCGATCTTGAGCAGCGTCGCGCGTTCCTCTAAAGCTTCGCGCACCAGGTGAAAATCGAATTGCTTCAAATATCGCAACCCGCCGTGGATCAGGTGCGAATTTTTCCCGCTGGTTCCCGATGAAAAATGTTTTTTTTCGACCAGGGCGATCTTCAGCGGCCGATTCGCAACCTTCGCCCGCAACGCCAGGTCCCGCGCGACCCCGGCGCCATTGATCCCCCCGCCGATGATCAGGACGTCGAAGCCTTCCGAGCGCAGCCGGCCAATCGCCGTTTCGCGTGTGGTCAACCTTCCATCATAGAAATTCACACACGCTCAGGGAGCCTTCCATCAGCCCTAAACGCCGGCCCGCGAGCCGCGCCAGCAATGGCGCGGGTTTGGCCGGTTTCCGCACGTAAGCGAGTCGGGGATGATCGTTCGGCTCATCATCGCCAATGAAAGCGTGGCGCACGCACTTTTGCGTGCCGCATCGGCACTTTTGCCGACGCATGGCCCTCTCGTCCCCAAGAGTGGGGACGCGGCACGCACGAGTGCGTGCGCCACATCTCACCGGGCAAGCGATCGTTTACGGTCTGCTTTCAGGGGAGCGGAAAGCGGGGATTCTTACTTCGCGTTCCTTCGCGGCTAAATTTTGTTCCGTTCGAGGTTCGGCAGAAACGCAGCCAGCAGCCCGATCGCCGGCAGGAACGCGCACACGCGATACACCGTTTCGACGCTGGTCGCGTCCGCCAGCTTCCCGAGCATCGCCGCGCCCAATCCGCCCATCCCGAACGCGAGACCGAAAAACAATCCCGAAACCACGCCGATCCGTCCCGGAAAAAGCTCCTGCGCGTATACGATAATCGCCGGAAACGCCGACGCCAGCAGCAGCCCCACGATCACGCTCAAAATCGCCGTCCAGAACAGGTTCGCGTAAGGCAGCATCAGCGTGAACGGCAGCGGCCCCAGAATCGACCACCAGATCACGCGCTTTCTCCCCATCCGGTCGCCCACCGGGCCCCCGATAAACGTCCCCGCCGCGACGGCCCCCAGAAAGATGAACAGGTGAAGCTGCGCGTCGCGCACCGGCAGGTGAAACTTGCTCATCAGGAAAAAGATGAAATACGTGTTCAGGCTGGCCATGTAGAAGAATTTCGAAAACACCAGCGCGACCAGAATCGAAAGCGCGATCGACGCGCGCGTCTTGGAAACTTCCGTCACCCGCGTCGCGAGTTTCGACACCGCATGCTTTACGTGATGCGCTTTGTACCAGGCGCCCACGCGGGCCAGAATCATCATGGCGAGCAGCGCGATCGCGGAAAACCATCCGATGCTGCGCTGGCCCTGCGGCAGCACCACGAATGCCGCCAGCAGCGGTCCCATCGCCGTCCCCGCGTTTCCGCCCACCTGAAACAGCGATTGCGCCATCCCGTGCTGCCCGCCCGAAGCCATCCGCGCCACGCGTGACGATTCCGGATGAAACACGCTCGATCCGATGCCCACGAACGCGACCGCGGCCAGCACCACCACATACGTCGGTGCGTGCGAAATCACCAGGAGGCCGGTCAGCGTGAACCCCATCCCGATGGACAGCGAATACGGCATGGGCCGCCGGTCCGTAACCAATCCCACCAGCGGCTGCAACAGCGAGGCGGTTAACTGCGAGGTCAGCGTGATCAATCCGATCTGGCCGAAATCGAGATGATAGGTGGTTTTGAGAATCGGATAAACCGCGGGAATCAGCGATTGCATCGTGTCGTTCAACAGGTGACACACGCTCAGCGCGGCCAGAACGCGGAACACCGCGCGCTGCTCCCCGCCCGCGATTTCGACCGTGGATGCGCTCGCCAAAAGCCCCTCGAAAGCCCTCCAT
Source organism: Bryobacteraceae bacterium (assembly GCA_030044325.1). GTDB lineage: Bacteria > Acidobacteriota > Terriglobia > Bryobacterales > Bryobacteraceae > Palsa-187. The sequence continues at coordinate 8,364 of JASHWA010000496.1, read as the reverse complement.
CCAGTTTAGCCCGACTGCGCGCCTTCGCCCGCGCGCTCCCTCACTCGCTGCGCCAACTCGCGCTGCGAGATTGCGTTGCGGCGCGCAAGTGTCTGGTTTAACGCGCCCCCCTCGCTGGCGCGCCGATTGCACCTTTACGCGTCAGGAGGCGCGCATCTATGCTGAACTTCCGCCACATTCTCTTTCCGATCGATTTTTCCAACCGCTGCTGCGCCGCGGTGCCGTTTGTCGATGCTTTCGCCAGACGCTTCGGGTCGAAGGTCACCGTCATCAGCGTCGCTCAGCCGTTCTGGTATTCCGGGATGGGAGATCCCGGAGGCCCGGTGGTGATCGACACCGATGAAATTCTGCGCGAGCTCGAAACACGCTTGTCGGGAACGCTGGTCAAGGAGTTCGCTCATCTGCAAGTCGATCGCGTCGCGGAGCTGGGCGACCCCTCCCAGGTGATCGTCGATTTCGCCCGCGAAAATAACGTCGATCTGATCATGATGCCTACGCACGGCTACGGCCCGTTCCGCAGCCTGCTGCTCGGATCGGTCACCGCCAAGGTCCTGCATGACGCCGAATGCCCGGTGTGGACCGCCGCGCACGTCGAGGATTCTCCCGTTCGCGACCACTCGAGCACTCGCTCCCTGCTGTGCGCAGTGGACGGAACTCCCCACGGAATCGAGTTGATGAAATACGCCTCGAATCTCGCCGCGGATCTCGGCGCGGGCCTGCGCCTGGTGCACGTGATCGCGGGCATGGAGACCGGTCCGGCCAAACAGATGGACCGGCAGTTCGAAGAGGATCTGCGATTTGAAGCCCGCAAGCTGATCGAAGGCCAGCAGCAGGAAGCCGGCATCGACGCGCCGCTGTGCGTCACCGTCGGCAACATTCCCTCGGGCGTGCGCGAAGAGGCGCGCCGCCACGGAGCCGACCTGGTGGTGATCGGCCGCGGAGTCATGCATGAAACCCTCGGCCGCCTGCGCACCCACGCCTACGGCATCATCCGCCAGTCGCCGTGCCCGGTATTGAGCGTGTGACCGGTTGGTAGTCCGTGGTTCGCGGGTGGTGGCCAGTCGTCGTTGGCCTAAAAGCAGCAGCGCGGCGCCGCACCCCGAGCGCCGGCGGCGAACCACGCACCGCCAACCTGTCCGCTATAAATTGTGCTTCTTCAGCTTGTACCGCAGCGCGTCCCGGCCGATCCTTAACAGCCGCGCGGCCTGCGACTGATTTCCGCCCGCTGCTTCGAGCGCGCGGATGATCAGCAGCCGCTCCTGCTCTTCGAGCGTTCCCACGCTCGGCTCGGGCGGAGGCGGAAGCACCGCCGCGCCCTCGGCGCCCGGACCGGTCGAATGCAGATACGCCGGCAGATCCTGGACGTCGATCATGTCGCCCATCGCCATCATGCACGCATGGCCGGTCACGTTTTCGAGTTCCCGGACGTTCCCCGGCCAGGAGTGCAGCGACAGCAGAATCTGCGCCCGGTGCGTCAGCCCGTGGATCTCTTTCCCGTACTGCGACGCGAAGCGCGAAACGAAGTGCCGCTCGAGCAGCGGCAAATCCTCCTTGCGCTCGGCCAGCCGCGGCACGTGAATTTCGACCATCGACAGCCGGTAGTACAAATCCTCGCGAAAGGTCTTATCGAGGATGGCCTGGCGCAGATCGCGGTTGGTCGCCGCGATCACGCGCACGTCCACGCGCTTGGCCGTGAGCGATCCCACCCGCTGCACCTCCTGGTTTTGCAGCACGCGCAGCAGTTTCGCCTGCGTGGCGAGCGGCATGTCGCCGATTTCGTCCAGAAACAGCGTCCCGCCGTGCGCGTGCTCGAACAGTCCCGCTTTGTCGTGCGTCGCGCCCGTGAACGACCCCTTGACGTGCCCGAACAGCTCGCTTTCAAACAGCGTCTCCACCACCGCCGAACAGTTCAGCACCACGTAGCGTCCCGAAGCCGCCGGGCTCAGTTTGTGCAGCGCCTGAGCGATCAGGTCTTTTCCGGTCCCGGTTTCGCCCGTGATCAGCATGGCGCGATAATGCGGCCCCACGCGCCGTATCTTGGAAAACATGTCCCACATGAGCGGGCTGCGGCCCACGATGCCCTCGAACTCGGCGCTTTGCAGCAGCTCGTCTTCGAGTTGCAGCGCGCGCTGGCGCCGCCGCGCGTCTTCCACCAGCTTGCCGATCTTCTCCCGCAGCGCCGCGATCGAAACCGGCTTGTTCATGTAGTCCGACGCGCCCTTCTTGATCGCCTCCACCGCCGATTCGGTCGAATAATGCGCGGTCATCAGGATCACGTCGATCGACGGGTCGAACTCCATGGTGCGTTCCAGCACCTCCAGGCCGCTCATGCGCGGCATCACCAGGTCCGTAAGCACGATCTGCGGACGGCGGTCGTGAATCATGTCGACCCCGATTTCCGGGTCCGATGCGGTCAGAATTTCCACGCCCGACTGTGCGAGCGCGGTCGAAAGCATCTCCAGGCTGCCGGCGTTATCGTCGATAATCAGCAGCGAGATGGCGGGTTTGGCTGCGGCGGTCATGTCCTTGGCTCGTGTGCGGTCCTCATGTCTTGAGCAACCGCTCGATCTCCTGGCGAAGGCTCACCAGGCGAATCGGTTTAGTGATGTAACCCGTGAATCCCACCGCCATGGCGCGCTCGCGATCGCCTTGCATCGCGCTCGCAGTAAGGGCCACGACGGGAGTTTGGGCGAAATGAGAATCCTTGCGAAGCCGTTCGATCACCCCGAAGCCGTCGATTTCGGGCATGTGCAGGTCGAGAATAATCAGGTCGGGCGAGAGTTCCCGCGCCTTGCGCAGGGCTTCCGGGCCGTCGCTCGCTTCGATCACCGTGTAACCGGCGTTTTCAAGCACCGTGCGCACCAGTTCGCGCCCCGTCGCTTTATCGTCGGCGATCAGAATCGTCTTCATCAGTGACCTGCCTGTTCTGTTTTCGTGTCCACGGGAATGGTGAAGGTGAAGCGGCTGCCCCTGCCGGGCTCGCTTTCCACCCAAATTCGTCCGCCATGCTCTTCCACCAGCTTGCGCGTGATGGCCAGGCCCAGCCCGGTTCCCTCGCGCACGCCTTTGGTCGTGTTGCCCACCTGGTAGAACTTATCGAAAACCGTTTCGTGCTCGTCCTTGGGAATCCCGATGCCCGTATCGCTCACCGTGATTTCGAAAAATCCGTCGCGCATCCGCGCGTGGACGCCGATACGTCCGCCCTCGGGAGTGAACTTCACCGCGTTGCTCAACAGGTTCAGCAGCACCTGCTTGAACCTCAGCCGGTCAGCCAAAATCGCTCCGGTCACCGCGATTTCGGTTTCAAAGAAAAGCACCTTGCCTTCCCCGCGCCCCCGGATCGAGGCCAGCACCTCTTCAATCGCCATGCCCGCGTCGAAAACTTCCCGCCGCAGCTCCAGCCGCCCGGCTTCGATCTTGCTCAAATCCAGAACGTCGTTGATCAGCTCCAGCAGGTGCAGCGAGTCTTTGTGGATGTGCTCCACAAAGCGCTTCTGCTTGTCGTTGAGCGGCCCTTCCAGCTCCTCGGAAAGCAGCTCGGAAAATCCGATGATGGTGTGCAGCGGCGTGCGCAGCTCGTGGCTCATGCTGGCCAGGAACTCGCTCTTGAGCCGATTGGCGCGCTCCACTTCCTGATTGCGCGCCTCCAGCTCGCGATTGGTCGCCGACAGCGCGCGCGTGTACTTTTCCTGGATCGCGCGAATGCGATCCTCGGCGTGCTTGCGGTCCGTGATATCGCGAATGATCGCCGTGACGCGAAAACCCTCTTCGGAGTTGACCGGGCTCAGACTGATCTCCACCGGGAACCGCGTCCCGTCGCGGCGCCGCCCTTCGAGCGCGAGCCCGCTGCCCATCGTGCGTGTCTGCGGATGACTCCAGTAATGGCTGCGATGATGCACGTGCGCCGGGCGCAGCGCTTCCGGAATGAGAACTTCCACCGGGTGCCCGAGCAGTTCCTCGCGCCGGTAGCCGAACAGTTTTTCCGTCACGCGATTGAGCAGTACAATGCGCCCTTCCTGATCCACTTCGATGATGGCGTCCGGCGCCGCGTCAAGCAGCTCGCGAAAGCGGCGCTCGCTTTGCATTTCCGTGCGCGCGTCCTGTTCCTGTCGAATCAATTCGTGTACCTGCTGCTCCATCGCGTGCCGCGCGCTGATGTCGTCCAGGATGGCAAGCACTCCGCGAGTACTGCCGTCGGAATTCTGCCAGGGCGCAAGCCGCACCTCGGTTTGAACCAGTTCGCCGCTTTTCCGGCGCAGCCGCACCTCTTCTCCGGCTTGCTGCAAAGTTTGCAATTGCAATTCCACCGGACCGAATTTCGACAGCACTTCTTCCTCGCTCCAGCCGAAGATTCTCTGCGCGCCGCGGCTCCACAACCGGATGCGGCCCGATTCGTCGAAAGCTATGATTCCCGAGGGAGAAGCGTCCAATAGGGCACGCAGTACCTCGGCGGGATGTTGTGCAGGCATCGGAAAACACTGTTTTACCATACCTGCGCCATACCCCCCACAAATGGGTTAAGTGCGTGAAATCGCGCATTAAAAAAACCCGTGGGGCGCGGAGAAATCTCCGCTCTGACCCCACGGGTTGGAGCCTTTTGAGCCCCCACAACGCGCTGACGCTCACCCTTCGTCAGCGTGTGTGATCCTGAGAACCTGATGAGAAGCCCAGACCCAAAATCCACGCCTCCCATTCAAACTTGTTGCAACTGAAACGCCACTTGTTCGGGCGAATCAGTACTGCGCGTGTACCGAGTCGACAGCGTAAGCCGCGCCCGACCCATGGCACACATTGCAAGCCTCGCCCAACGAGGTGGTGTTGGACAGCGTGTGCGCTGCCGTGGCGATATCCATGTGGCAGCCCGTGCAGGCCGAGCTGAACGGCTGAATCGGATTGATCGGCCCTTGCGGATCGGTCACCGCGTTCAGACCGGTCAGCGCCAGATCGTTCATCTCGCTCGAATTGGTGTGGCACAGCGAGCAGTTCGCCAAGTCCGTAGCCTCGCCGCTCGGACTCAGCGCCGGGAACAGAATCTGGCTGAAGTTGTTCACGCTGCCGCCGTACCCGGCTACGATATACGGACGATTGGTCGGCTGATTCACCCCATAGTGAATGCGGTGCACCAGCAGATTGAAGTTGATGCCCTGGTCGGGCTGCGTGTTATAAGGCGCCGGCGCCGTGGGTCGCTGCGAGAAATCTGTGTCTGCCGGATTGTGGCAAAACACGCAGTACGCGGTGTTGTTGCGCAGCGAACCATGCTCGGAGATCTCCTGATGGCACCCGTTGCAATTGCTCAACAGCACCACCGTGCGCCGCGCCGTCACCGGCGAGCCGTCCACTGAAAAATAGCTGACCGGATTGAGCGCCCCATATTCGATCGCAGTTTGCACCGTCGAGCCGTTCACCAGCTCCGGAACGGTGTCCGTGCGCCGCGCCTCGATGCCCACCGCGAACGTGCCCGTCGCGCCCGCCGGAACCTGGTGCGTCATGGTGTATTGGCAGTTGCCGTTGTTGTCGCAGGTTGCGCCCGTGGCGCTCTCGCTAACATAACCCGGCGTGGTCACGCCGCTGCCGAAACTGGTGTTGCCGTAATCCGTGGTCGGACCCGTCATCACCACCGAAATCGATCCGAGCTGTGACAGCGGAACGCCCGCTCCGGCGCTGTTGAGCGCCGTGAAGGAAACCGTCGGCGCTTTGCCGGCCGATCCATTGGCGACTTTGGTGATGGTCACGGTCAGCCCTTGCAGCAGGCTCGAATTGACCGGAACCACGTGCGCGCCCAGAATCGACGCGTCGAAATCCATCTCGCCTTGCGGAATGTGGCAGTTGGCGCACTCTGCGTCATTGACCTGAATGCCGCCGGGATGGTTTGCCCCGGTCGCGAAATTCACGTCGTCATGGCAGGAGCCGCAGGCGACGATCGACGGCTCGAGCATGAACGCCTTCTCCTGCGCCGCGCCGGTGGTCTGCTGATGGCACGTCTCGCAATGGCGAGGATCTTTTACGTTTCCATCCAGCGGGAAAATCACAGTCGAATAATTGAACGTCCCGTGCGAGTTGATCGCGGGGATGTACTGGCCGCCCGCAACCACGCTCGGAAGGCTCGCGCCCATGTGCAGCTTGTGGAAGAAAACCTTCGAGTCGAGCGTATCGCCCGTATTCGGATCCACCAGTTGCGGCTGATGGCACAGAACACACATATTCAGGCCGCGGCGCGATCCGCCGTGCGCTGAAAGCTGATCATGACACTGGTCGCAGCTCGCAGTTTCAATCACGTCGCGCGTGACGGTCACTTTCGCCCCGTTGGGAACGAAATTGTACGTCGAGCTGGCGTAATTTGTAGGAAGATTGTAATTCGTCAGGCTGCGCGACCCGTAAATCCCGATGGTGTGCGTCGCGGTAGGGTCGAACCCGGTGGGCGCTTTCGTGGAGAACGTGTAGGTGTACTGGCCGGGGCCGATATTCACCGCGGTGCCGCCGGAATCGGCGCCGGGCTGAGCCGTCGAGGCGATCACCGTTCCGGTCGCGACCCTGGTCGTATACGCCGTGTACTGCTCCTGCCCGTTCGGAATAGTCGCGGCGACATAGCTCAGGCTGATCGGGCCCGGCGTTTGCACCCCCGCCGCATCCAGCGGCAGACCCGTCGGATCCGTCAGGGTGTATGTCGTCGTGATGGTGCCATTGCTGGCTACTGCCGCCGAGTTAATAGTGATAGTGAGCCCCGGGTTCACGAATTGCACCGTCGAGGCGTCTGCGAAGAAGGCTTTCCAATGCGAGTTGTACGGGTTCTTTGGAGCGCTGGATAGACTGAGCGCAACAACAATGACCGCCAAGGCTGCTCGCCATAAAGCCGGAAATCGATTTAATGTATTCCGCATGGCAGATGTATAAACTCCCGCGAGCCTTATCGCACGGAGCGCACCACTTCTTAACGTTCCGTAATGCCCATTATTTTTATAGAGTTTCGGTTTTGGGATTCCAGAAGGGAACCGCAAAGCCTGCGCGAAACCGCTCTTTGCGCCAAATCACCCAAAGATTTTTATGAACGTTCCCTAATCCTCACGCATCTATTGGCAGACGTGATCACAACAACTCCTCGGATTCTTGAGGCGCCGCCGCGCGCGGTGATCCTCGCGGGTGGCGATGGAGTCCGCCTGCGACCCCTCACCCGTCTGATTTGCGGCGATGCCCGGCCCAAACAGTTCTGTCCGCTGTTCGGCAGCGAAACCCTCCTCAAACGCACCCGTTTGCGTCTTCGCCGGGCTGTCGCCCCCGAACATACCTACTACGCCGTCACGCGGGCCCACCGCCGCTATTGGGCGCGGGACCTGGCCGATGTCGAGCGCCGCCGCATCCTGGTTCAGCCCGCCAACAAAGGCACCGCGCCGGCCATTGCCTACGGCGCGCTGCGCGTGCTTCATGAAGATCCCCAGGGCCTGGTCGCCTTCGTCCCCGCCGACCATTACTATGAGAATGACCAGCCCTTCGTCGACGGGCTGGGCGAGGCGTTCGCGCTCGCCGCGCAGCATTCTGAATCGATCGTCCTGCTCGGCGCCGAACCCGATCGCGCCGAAACCGAATACGGCTGGATCGAGCCGGCTGGTTCTCTGCAAAATTTCAACCGCGTAATCTGCTTTTGGGAAAAACCCTCCCCGCCGCATGCCGGCGATCTGCTGCGCCGCGGCTGTCTGTGGAACACATTTGTCATGGTTGGCCGCGCACAAGCCTTTCGCGACGCTTTGTGCGCAACCGTCCCCGGCCTGGCGCGGGCGTTCGAAAGCGCGCTCGACCGAAAACCGGCATTCGACCCGGAGATCGCCGGGCATCTCTACAATCGGCTTCCGAGCGTCGATTTTTCGCGCCAGGTTCTCTCGGTTTCAACCGATCGGCTCCTGGTGCTGAAGATGGCCCGCGCGGGCTGGAGCGATCTGGGCAAACCGGAGCGCGTCATGGAAACCCTCGAACGCGCCGGAATCCGTCCTCAATGGCAACCCGCGCCGCTCCAATCGAAAAAGGCCATAGCCTGATTCCCAATTCCTGGTTCGAGAATATTCGCCCCATTTTCAATCACATCCGTATTTGCTCCCGACTGCCAGCTCCCCACTCCCTGCTACCAAATAATCAAGGAGTCCACGTGCTCTTCCAACGGAGGACGGGATCGGCCAGATAGGGGCTTACTAGTATGCCGCCGAGCGGGCCTGCGTGCGTTGGATGTCCGCCGGTACACGACCGGTGCCAAGCCGTTGCGGCGCAAATCAAGCGGCCGGTCGCGTCGACGACCGATATCAAATTCGGCTAAAGGATCCGGATCCAATAAATTTTCGAGCCGCGCGAGCAATCGCGCGGGTAAAACAAAAATAACGA
>JASHWA010000495.1 GCA_030044325.1 Bryobacteraceae bacterium | reverse complement strand
AATTCCTTGGTCTGCGGATCGCGATAAAAGCGCAGCGATTTGTCTTCTTCCAAAATTTTCTGAATCGCGTTGCCCATGCGATCCTCATCGTTGCGCGTCTTGGCCGCGATGGCGTACGCGATCGACGGCTCCGGCAGATTCACCGCCGGGTAGGCGATCGGCGAAGCTTTATCGGTGAGCGTGTCACCGGTGACCGTTTCCTTGAGCTTGGCCACGCCCCCGATATCGCCCGCGTGCAGCTCGGTCACCGGAACCATCGTTTTCCCTTGCAGCGCTCCGATGTGCGAAAGCCGCTCCGCCGCGCTTGACCGCGCGTTGGTCAGATTCGCGTCGTTTTTGACGATTCCGGAGACGACTTTGAAATACGTCACTCGGCCCGCAAACGGATCGGCGATGGTTTTGAAGACGAACGCCGAAACCGGCTCGGAATCCTTCACCGCGCGCTCGGCTTCTTTGCCGTTGATCTCGCCTTTCCACGCCCCGCGATCGGCGGGGCCGGGAAAATTATCGACGGCGAAGTTGAGGACCAGGTCGCTGGCGACGTTGTGCAGTCCCGCGGCGCACAGCACCGGAAAAATACGCCGCTCGCGCACCGCGTCGCGCAATCCATCCAGAATATGTTCGGCGGGCAGCGTCCCTTTTTCGAAAAATTCCTCCATCAGCGCATCGTTGCCTTCGGCAACCATCTCGATCAGAGCTTCGTGCGCCTTTTGCGCGGCGTCGGCGAGATCGGGGGGGATGCCGCCTTCCTTACCCTTGCCGTCGCCGCCGTTCGCGTAGGTATACGATTTCATGCGCACCAGGTCGACCACGCCTTTGAAATCGCGCTCGCTGCCGATGGGCAGATGAATCGGAACGCAGGTGCGCCCGAAGAACTGGTGCACGCTTTCGAGCGCGCGCTCAAAACTGGACCGCTCGCGATCGAGCTTGTTGATCACGATCGCGCGCGGAAGCTCGAAATCGTCCGCGAAGGACCACACCTTTTCGGTCTGAACCTCGACCCCCGCGACTCCATCGACGGCCACGAAAGCCCCGTCCGCCGCCACCAGCGCCGCTTTGGTGTCGTTGATAAAAATATTGAAGCCCGGCGTGTCGATCAGGTTGATCTTTTTCCGGTTCCACTCGGTCGCGGCGACCGCGGTCGAGATGGTGATCTTGCGCTGAATTTCCTCATCGTCGAAATCGGTGATGGTGTTGCCCTCATCGACGCGGGTGAGGCGGCTGGTCGCGCCGCTGGTGAACAGCAGCCCCGCGGCCAACGATGTTTTTCCGGAGTTGCCATGCCCGACCAGGGCCACGTTCCGGATGTCAGCGGTTTCGTAGACTTTCACTGGAGAGAACTCCCTGAATTGCTTGGTGGATGCGTAGAATCAGCATCTTATCATACTTCGCGGGAGTGTTACGAACGCTTGAACCGCACGTGCGCCGGGGATTGCGCCGCGAAGCAGCTGAGAAAAAATCCGGCGGAACGGCACTCATGAGAAGTGTTCTAATGAAGGAGAGCCATGGACGTTTCTACGCAACTTGCGCTGTCGATGGGCGTCCCGACGATCGCCGTTCTGGTCGGGATCTTGATCAACAATAACCGCATCAGCGATCTGCGCGCGCACATAGATCACCGCTTCGAGGACATGAAAGAAACCTGGCGCGCGGAGCTGTATCGCGTCGAGCAGGTGATCGACGCCCGGCTCAAGCACCTCGAAGAGCGCTAAGCCGCCTTTCGCGGCGCGTACGCCGGGCGCGGGCGAAGCCTCCATCCGTAGCGAACCGAGACCAGGGTATAAAACCGCTTGCGGCAGCTTTCGCAGCGCCGCGGCGAAAGGAACCTGGGCAACAAGAGGTCGCGGTCGCGCCGGCGCGATGGCCGGGTCCGTCCGATGCCGCAGCGCGGGCACTTGTGTACCGGGCCGCGCAGGATCACCGCCATGATCCCCAAAACCCACGCCACTACGGAGCCGCTCACCGCCGCGATGGCCAGATTCAGGAGATGCGACATGGGTTCACTCCTGATTCTCGATCCGCGCGGCAACGCCCGCTATCCCCAAATCGTACCGTGCGGCCCATCGCAACCGGCCATTTTGGACTAGTCCGTAACCATGGAATCCACGGACTAAACTAAGAATAGAGCTATGAGCGAATCCGATTTCCCACTCCCTCCGGCCACTTTTGAACTTCTCGTTTTTTCGCTGAAGACCCAGTGTGAAATGCGGCTGGGCGTGCTCCCCATTGCGGAAGAAGAGACGGGACCGGATCTTCCCGCGGCCCGCCACGCCATTGACATGCTCGCCATGCTGGTGGAAAAAACGCGCGGTAATCTGAGCCTGGAAGAACAGCGGCTGATCGAAAACTCGCTCACCGAGCTGCGCTTCCGCTACGTCCAGGCGAGCGAGGAAGCGGCCAAGTCACGCGGCGCCGGCGCCGCGGCCGCGCCGGAACCGGCATCCTGATGCCGCCTCAGCCGATTCACATCACCGTGCTCGGATCGGGCACCAGTTCCGGTGTGCCGACCATCGGATGCCCCTGCGCCGTGTGCGCCTCCGCCGATCCGCGCGACAAGCGCCTGCGCCCGTCGATCCTGGTCCGCTACGGCGGACGCGCCGTGCTGATCGACACCACCCCCGATTTCCGCCAGCAGGCGCTGCGCGCGCGCATCGAGCGCATCGACGCCATCGTCTACACGCATTCGCACGCCGACCACATCCTCGGCCTGGACGACGTGCGCCCCTTCAATTACCGCCAGCGCCAGGAGATCCCCATCTACGCCATGCCCGAGACGCTCGATGCGATTCGCCGCGTGTTCCGCTACGCCTTCGACGATTCCCCCACCGAATCCTCCAAGCCGCGCCTCAATTTGAACGCGCTTGACGGCGCGCCCCTCGACCTGTTCGGGTTGACCTTCCTCCCCCTCGAATTGCTGCACGGAACCTCCACTATTCTGGGCTTCCGTTTCGGCGCCGCGGCTTACCTCACCGATCACAGCGATATTCCCGAGCGCTCCAAAGCCAAACTGCACGGACTCGACGTTTTGTTTCTGGACGCGCTGCGCCATCGCCCCCATCCCACGCATTCGACCGTCGAGCGCAGCGTCGCCTGGGTGAACGAGCTCAAGCCGCGCCGCGCTTATTTCACTCACATCTGCCACGATCTTCCGCACCAGGCGACCGAGGATTCGCTGCCTGAAAACGTGCATCTCGCCTACGACGGGCTGGAACTGGACGTGGACCTTGAAGCGGGGTGCGCCTGATGCGCGTCGCGCGCAGCCTGGCCGAGGCCGCGGATTTCGCGCCCTCCGCGGTCACCATCGGGAATTTCGACGGCGTGCATGCCGGCCATCAGCACCTGTTCGAGGAGACCGCGAAGCTCGCGCGCCAGCGCGGATTGCGCGCCACCGTGCTCACCTTTGAGCCGCACCCGGCCTGCGTGGTCGCCCCCGAGCGCGCCCCGCGCCTGCTGACCACCCCGGAACAGCGCGTCGCGCTCATAGAAAACTACGGAATCGAGCAGGTTTTGATTCTCCCCTTTACGCGCGAGATCGCCGCCATGAGCCCGGAAGAGTTCGTGGAGCGCATTATCGTTGGGGCGCTGGGCGCGAAGCTGGTGCTGGTCGGCGAAAATTTCCGCTTCGGGCGCAAACAATCGGGCGACGCCGCGCTGCTCGCCGAGTTAGGCAAATCTGAAGGATTCGACACGCGCGCCGCGGGCGACGTGCGCTGCCGCGGCCGCGTGATCTCTTCGAGCGAAGTGCGCCGCCTGATCGACGAGGGAAACGTAAGCCTGGCCTGGCGTTTCCTGAACCGGCCCTATTCGATTTCGGGCGAGATCGTTCCCGGCCACGGCGTCGGCGCGAGACACACCGTCCCCACGCTGAATCTGCGCACCACCGCGCAAGTTCTGCCGCGCAGAGGCGTGTACATCACGCGCACCTCGAACGGCGGGCGCTGGAATTCCATTACCAACATCGGTTATCGCCCCACCTTCGGCGGGGACAGCGAGCTTTCGATCGAGACCTTTCTTCTCGACCCGCTGACGGGCGCCGCGCCGGAGCATATTCATCTCGAATTCCTGCGGCGCGTGCGCGACGAGCGCAAATTCGACAGCCCGGAAGCGCTCAAAGCGCAAATCCTGCGCGACGTCGCACAGGCTCAGAGGTTTTTCCGCAGGTTTCTTACGGTTCGATCCAAACCACGAAGCTGAGGTTCTGAGCGTAATCCCAGCTCGGCGCGTAGCCACCTTTTGCCGAGAGGATACCTCCGAACCCCGTCCGCGGTGCCGTGCCGGTTGTTTTTATGGGCGTCGTGGCGCCTGACGGGCGCGTCGGGAACACTCGTGCGTGCGCCACCGAGCGTGGTCTGTCCCCTTTTCGAGGCAAACATGAATACACTGAAATTTCTATGGAAACCAAGCTGCAATATCAGCCCTTAGACAAAATCGAAGCCGATGCCGTCGCGGTGGTTTTATTTGAAGGCGAGCCGGCGCCTTCGGAATTGAAATTCGCTTACGGCTGGCTCGATGTGCTGCGCGAATCGGGTGAGTTTTCCTCGAAAGCAAACGAGCTCGCCACGCTGCACCAGCCCTCGACGCTTCGCGCCAAGCGCCTGGTCGCGGTCGGCGCCGGGAAGCGGGATTCGTTCGATTTGCGAAAGACGGTCAGCACGGCGGTGCGCGCGCTCAAGGAAAAAGGCGTCAAAAAACTCGCCTGGTGGCTGAACGGCTCCGATCCGGAAGCGGCCGTCGAAGGCGCGGTGCTGGGGAATTTCGAGCCGGACCAGTACAAGACGGCGGACCAGGGAAAATCGCTCGAACTGTTTTGCGCGGTCGCCGCCACCAACGGCGCCGATCTCGATGGCGCGTTCGAGCGCGGGCGCATTCTCGCCGAATCGCAGAATTTCACGCGCGAGCTGGCCAATGAGCCGGCCAATCGCCTGACGCCGCTGATGCTCGCCGATCGCGCGCGCGCCATGGCCGAAGAGTGCGGCCTCGAATACGAAGCGCTCGATCAGGACCGCATGCGCCAGCTGGGGATGGGAGCGCTGCTGGGCGTCGCCCAAGGCTCGATCGAGCCGCCCGCGCTGATCATCGTGCGCTATAAGCCGGAATCGGCGCCCAAATCGGGGGATCATCTCGCGCTGGTCGGCAAAGGCGTGACGTTCGATACCGGCGGCGTTTCCATCAAACCGGCCGAGGGCATGGAGAAAATGAAGTACGACATGGCCGGCGGCGCGGCCGTGCTGGGCGCGATGCGCGCGATTTCGAAATTGAAGCCGTCGATTCCGGTGACCGCTTTCGTGCCGACGGTCGAGAACATGGTGGGAGGGCGGGCGCAGCGGCCCGGCGACATCGTGAAATCGTTCGACGGGAAGACGGTGGAAGTGCTCAATACCGACGCGGAGGGCCGCCTGATTCTGATCGACGCGATCACCTACGCCAAGCGCCAGGGCTGCACGCACCTGGTCGACGCCGCGACGCTCACCGGAGCGATCGTGGTCGCATTGGGTCACGTGAACGTGGGCGCGTTCACCAATAATGAGGCATTGCTCGGCCGCGTGATGGCCGCGGCGCGCGCCGAAGGCGAAAAGATGTGGCACATGCCGCTCGACGACGACTACAAGGAACTGCTCAAGAGCGCCTTCGCGGATCTGGCAAACATCGGCGGCCGATGGGGGGGAGCCGTCAGCGCCGCATGGTTCCTGAGAGAATTCGCCGGCGATACGCCGTGGGTGCATCTCGACATCGCCGGAACGGCGTGGCTCGACGATGCCAGACCGTACATGGCGAAAGGGCCGACCGGCGTCTGCGTGCGAACGTTTACCAAGCTGGCGATGGGCTGGTAAGAAAAGAACGCGCGAACCTCACGGAGCGCGCCTCAATGTTGCCGATCGCATTTGAGGCGCGTCCCGTGAGGACGCGCGTTAATGAGCGGCGCGTCCCGTGAGGACGCGCGTTAATGAGCGGCGCGTCCCGTGAGAGTGCGCGCGTTTGCCTCCTTAGTTCTTGCTGACTTCGATCTTGATCTGCCGCGGCTTGGCGACTTCCTTCTTGGGCAGCGTGATCATCAGCGTGCCAGCCTTGTAATCGGCCTTCACGTGCTCCGCATCCACGGTTTCGGGAACCGTGAACACGCGCTCGAAAGTGCCGTAGGACCGCTCCAGCCGATGCCAGCCGCCTTCATTGGTTCCTTTCTCGAACTTCCGCTCTCCATGGATGGTGAGCGTGCCGTTTTCCATGCGGACATCGATATCTTTCATCTCAACGCCGGGAACGTCGGCGATGAAAATCAGCTCGTTTTCGGTCTCTTTAATATCGACCGGGGGAACCCAGGGACGGCCATTGGGCTCGGCAAAGAGCCGCTTCATGGTGTCCTCGAAGGCCCGCATTCCCGGCAGGGTCTCGAAATCGGCGAACGGGGTGTAACGAACGATAGACATAAACTTTGTGATCCTCCTATGATTTAATCTGTCTTCATCTACAATATAAAATATGCGCTTATATTTGTCAACTATATTGCGAAACAAATTTAACGGTTGCGCCGGCGACTCGCCGCATGATATCGTCTGGTTTGCACAACTTTTTTGGAAACAAGGACATAGCTGCTGCGCTCGAGGACATGATCGGGCGCGGGAGGGTCTCTCAGACCATCCTGCTTTCCGGGCCGGAAGGCGTCGGAAAGGCGACGTTAGCGCGCAGATTCGCCGCCCGCCTGGTCGGCGACGCGCACAAGATCGAGCAGGACGACCTGAGCCTGGAATCGAACGCGGCCATTATCGCCGATCGTGAAAAATGGACCGCGGACAAGCGCAATGAGGATCCGCTGCTGTTTTCCTCGCATCCCGATTTTGTGACCTTCGCGCCGGACGGTCCGCTGCGCCAGATCTCGATCCAGCAGATGCGATTGCTCAAAGAGCGCGCGCCGCTCAAGCCGCTCAAAGGGAAGTTTCGCGTTTTCCTGATCGATCAGATGGATCGAGCCAATGAGCAGGCGGCCAATTCGCTGCTTAAAACGCTCGAAGAGCCGCCGGAGCACCTGGTGCTGATCATGACGGCGCGGAATCCTTACGATCTGCTGCCGACCATCCGCTCACGCGCGGTGGGGTTCCGGCTGTCGCGGCTTTCCGACGAAGAGATGCGCCAATTCCTGCACGCGCGCGGCTCAAGCGACGATCGCCGGGCGAAACTGGCCGAAGGTTCGCCGGGGCTTGCGGTGTCGATCGACCTGGAAGCGTATGATCGCCGCCGGGCGGCGATGCTGGCGCTGTTGAATGTGGCCGCGGGAACCGAGCCCTTTGGCAATTGGTTGAAGCATTCCGACGCGATCGCGGCGCGGAGGACGGAAAAACTCGATTTGTATCTCGAAGTCCTGTATTTGCTGCTGGAAGACGTTTTGCGCGCGGCTCATGGCGTGGCTTCGTTTCGTAATTTTGACCTCCGGCGGGAGATCGAAGGGCTGGCGCGGCGCGTGAGTTTCGCCTGGATTCGCGCGGCGGTGGAGCGCGTGGATGAGCTGAGCGGGCTGGTACGCCGCAACATTCAGAAGACGCTGGCTCTGGACGCCTTCGCGGTGTTCGCAAGAGGTTGAATTGCCGTGGACTCCCGCGCTGTGTTATCACTGAATCCAGATAGGCAATTCCATCCCCCAATCGCCGCGCGCGTCGATGCGCACCAAGGAGCCGAAGTGGAGACCGGTAACCGCAAGCTGATCCGGCCATCTCTCAACGAGATCAAAGATCGAGGCCAGAACCGCAAGGACGGGCAGAAGAAGTCGGCGCCCCCCGACCAGACTAACGCTGAGAATTTTTACTACCTCAAGCAGATGCAGTCGAAAACGCCGATGACCATCGTGCTCAAGGACGGCGAGACATTGAAGGGCATCATCGAGTGGTACGACAAGACGTGCCTCAAGGTGAATCGCGACGGCGAGCCCAATCTGCTGGTTTTCAAGTCGAATATCAAGTACATGTATAAGGCGTAGATGCTCGAGTGCGCGGCGATGCTCATGCTGATGCAGGAGCTGCCGCGGGCGGGGGCGAAAGAGCCGTCGGCCGGCCAAATCCTGGTTGCAACCTCGAAATCTCACGATCCGGACCTGGCACGATCGGTCATCCTGCTGATTCAGTATTCGAGCGAAGGCGCGATCGGACTGATGCTGAACCGCCCGAACGGAAAAGCTTTCGAAGGCGGGCCGGTCGAGCTGGGCGTCCGCACGCTGGTTCGCGCGCGGTTGAAACCGGAAGGCGCGGAGCGGATTTTCGGCGATGTGTACATGTATCCGCGGATGGTGGAGAAGGCGGGGCGTGTGTATGTGGGATACACGGGCTGGTCGGCGCAGCAGTTGCAGGATGAAATCGCGCGCGGATTATGGAAAGTGCGCGCGCCCGACGCGCGCGTGGTGTTCGATGCGCAGCCGGCGACGTTGTGGGACCGGCTCAAGCCCTGATTCGCCGATTCAGTGCATGCACGGCCTCGATTCGCGCGATAATGCAACACATGTTCAAAGCCGCGGTGGTGCAGGCTGCGCCGGTCATGTTCGATCGCGACGCGACGATTGAAAAAGTTCGCGCGCTCGCTTCGCGCGCGGCGTCGGGCGGGAACCGGCTGGTGGTTTTTCCCGAAGCGTTCGTTTCCGGGTACCCCAAGGGGCTGGATTTTGGCGCGCGGGTGGGCGGGCGCACTCCGGAGGGGCGAGTGATGTTCCGGCGGTATTTTTCGAGCGCGGTGGAGGTGCCCGGATGGGCGACCGAAGATCTCGGCTCGATCGCGCACGACAACTCGATCTTCCTGGTGATCGGCGTGATCGAGCGCGCCGGCGGCACGCTGTATTGCACCGCGCTGTTTTTCGATCCGCAGGGGAATCTGATGGGCAAGCATCGCAAGCTGATGCCGACGGCCATGGAGCGCGTGGTATGGGGGATGGGGGACGGCTCGACCTTGCCCGTCTTTCACACCGCAATCGGAAAGATCGGCGCCGTGATCTGCTGGGAAAACTACATGCCGCTGCTGCGAACCGCGATGTACGCCAAAGGCATCGAATTGTACTGCGCGCCGACGGTGGACGATCGTGAAACGTGGGCGCGGTCGATGCAGCACATTGCGTTTGAGGGGCGCTGTTTTGTGCTTTCGGCGGTCCAATTTCTAAGGCGCGGGGATTGCCCGGCGGATTATCCCGCCATTCAGGGCGATCAGCCGGAAACGGTGCTGATACGCGGCGGAAGCGTGATCGCAAATCCGCAAGGCGTGGCGATCGCAGGTCCTGTTTACGATACCGAGGAAATCCTCAGCGCGGAAATTCATCCCGAACAGATCATTGAAGGCAAATACGACCTGGACGTGGTGGGACATTATGCGCGCCCGGACGTCTTTCGCCTGGTGGTGAACGAGTGCGAAAACCGGACCATGGAACATAAAAGGGAACAAACCGAACTTCTGTAACGGCATTTCAATGTCATTCTGTTATGCTGAGTGTCGCTGAGGGAAAATTTGTGTCGGGCTTCCGCGTCCTGGTGGTCGAATCCAATCCGGCCGACTCTTACCTCATCGTCGAGGCTTTGAAACAGGCCGGTTTGAACGACGGCATCGCCACGTTTGACGACAGCCAGACGGCGCTCGATTATCTGGAGCGCGAAAGCGCCCCGGATCTGATTCTTCTGGATCTGAATCTCGCGCCGCTCTCGGGGTTCGAGGTGCTGACGCACATCCGCTCGCATCCCTCGCTGGGAACGACGCCGGTGGTGATCATGAGCGGCTCGCAAAACAGCCGGGATGTGAAAAAAGCCTACGAATTACGGGCAAATTGTTATATCTGTAAGCCCACAACGCTGGACCGGTTTTTGAAATCGATGAAGGTTTCCTACGAATTCTGGAGCGGGGTGGTGACGCTGCCGCCCAAATGACGGCGGGCCGTTCGCACCGGCGTCAATATACTGGACGCACCGAATGGCGAGGGTTGGACCCGTGAGGTGCGGAAAAAGGTGTCTGTCCCCTTTTCCTAATCCGCCGCCGGGAGGGTGAACAAAAAGACGGAACCCTGGCCGGGAGCCGATTCGACCCAGATTCGTCCGCCGAGAGCATCCACCACGCCCCTCGCAAACGCCAGTCCCAGACCCGTGCCCGGAAATTCGCGGCCGTGCAGGCGCCGGAACAGGCCGAAGATTTTTTCGTGGTGCGCGGGTTCGATGCCCGGACCGTTGTCGCGCACCGAAATGATCCAACCGTCGCCGTCGCGGCGAGCCGAGACGCGAACCTGGGGATCGGGACGGCCGGCGAATTTGATGGCGTTGTCGAGCAGATGGCGCAAGGTTTTACTGAGCAGGTCGAAATCGCCGGCCACTTCGGGGAGCGGGTCGCTGGTGATGACCGCGTGCGGAGCGGGCGCCATGCGGCGGAGCGCTTCCGCGTAGACCGCGTTCATATCCACGCGAACCAGGCGGATGGGCTCGGCTTGGACCGCGGCGTACTCGATCATGGACGTGAGCAAAATCTGCGTGCGTTCGACCGCGTCCTGGATGTAGTCAAGATACAGCTTGGCGTCTTCCTCGCCGGCATCTTTGGCCGAGATCAACTGCGAATAGACGGCGATGGCGCGGAGCGGCTCGCGCAGGTCGTGCGAGACGCGCGCGGTGAACTCCTGGAAATCCGCACGCAGGCGGCGCAGCCGGCCCTGCGCCTCCGCGCGAGCGTTCTGCTCGATCTCCAGCGCCTGGCGCAATCCATCCAGATCCTGCTGAGCAACGGTTTTGGTCATGGAAATAAAGCTGTTGGATGCGATTGGCGGCAATTTTGTTACGGCGACCTAAAGTGCGTGTAGGAAAAGCACGCACTTGTTTGCCGGGAGCGAAGAAATTACTCACCCGCGCCCGGCCGTGCGCCGCCCTCAGCAAATCGCCGAATGAATGAAATTTCAAGCGCTTGACGTTTGCGCACGGAACGCAAGTACAGCCCGGAGGCAACGCTTCGGATTTGGCATCCAAGCTGCGATAAGCGCGAACGGTCGATGCGCTCCATTCTGATCCTCGTTCCGGCCGCGGCGCAGTTCTTGATCGGCCAGGAAAGCTTAGGAACGCAACCGAACCTGCTCAACGGCGATATGGCCGCGCTCGAATCCGGCGAAGCACACAAGGATATCGCCTGCACGGTGACGCCGGAAAAGGCGCTGCTGGGATTCGATCTCAAATTCCACGCGGGTTACGGCCTGGATCTGCCGCTGCGCGAGCTCACCGGGCAAGGGAATACGCTTTCCATTTTGTTTCGCGTGGCTTCCAAGGGCGGCAAGCCGGATCCGGTGTACTTCGACCAGCAGTTCAGTGTGCCTCCCATCGCCGATGGAGGCGGGCATGTCACGTTGCAGGGCGCCTTCAACGTGGGAGCCGGATCGTACCACGTCGATTGGATGATGCACGATTTCGGCGGCAGGGTGTGCTCGACCAGCTGGGATTTCGAGGCGGCGCTCGCGGCCGACAGCAGGCAGGTGGTGGTGGCGATTGGGGCGGGAAAGGCCGCGGCCGAGCAGGATGAAAATTTCCAGGCAGAGCCGCCGGTGATGCGGGGACTCGAGGGTCCGCGGCTGAACGTGAAGGTGCTGATGAATTTCGCGCCGGCCCGGCCGGACGCGCCGCAGATGGACCCGGCGGACCGCGTCGCGCTGATTTCGATTCTGCGCAACCTGGCGCGCAGCCCGCAGATTTCAAAATTCTCGCTGGTGGCCTTCAACATCGACGAGCAGCGCGTTTTGTACCGCCAGAACGATGCGTCGCACATCGATTTTCCGGAGCTGGGACGCGCGGTGAAAAAGAAACTGACGCTGGGGACCATCGATCTGAATCAGCTCGAGCAGAAGCATCCGGATACGCAGTTTCTTTCCGGCCTGGTGCGGAAAGAGGCGGCCGCGAACGGCGGCGCAAGCCCGGACGGGCTGATTTTCGTGGGCCCCAAGGCGATGCTCGGCCAGAACGTTCCGGACCAGGATTTAAGGCGGATCGGCGACCTGGATTACCCGGTGTTCTACATGAACTACAGTCCCGACCCGACGGCGATTCCGTGGAAAGATTCCATCAGCAGGCTGGTAAAATTCTTCAAGGGGCGCGAATACACGATTAGCGGGCCGAAAGACCTGTGGAACGCGGTTACAGAAGTGGTGACGCGAATCTCGAAGGACAAACAGGCGCGCATCTCGCAACCGAGCGAGCGGTCCCCGCAGTGAGCGTTAGACGCCCGGACGCTTCCGGACGGGCGGAAGAAGGGGACAGTCCGCCGACGGTGTTGACGGTTGCGAGCTCGCCGGCGCGAGGGGGCAGTCCCCTTCGTCCGCAGATTGTACGGCTTCTTCTTCAAGAGGGCCCGCCGGCGCGTTAGCCGTTAAGCCGGGAATTCGATGTAACGTCCTTTCTCCGTGCGAGTCTAACGAAAGCGCGTGCAACCCGCCGAAATTCTGCTCCCATCGAGAGAAATGCAGGAGTGTCCATGAAGACTGAAGTTCGAAAGAACGGCGCAAAATCCGTCAAGGCTCACAAGGATTCGAAGACGGCGAAGGCTGCGCCGGCCGCGGTCGCGGATGCTCGCGGAATGGGCGACGCGCGGGTGCTGCTCAACACGCTGGTGGCTTTCAGGCGCGGAGATTTTTCCATCCGCATGCCGGTGGACCGGACGGGCGTGGAAGGCAAGATCGCGGACACGCTGAACGAGATTCTCGAGCTCAATCAGAAAATGCACAGCGAGTTCGA
>JASHWA010000494.1 GCA_030044325.1 Bryobacteraceae bacterium | reverse complement strand
CCCATCGTGGATATTGATAACAAGGATCCCATCTTCCACGTCATATATGATCTGGAGAACCGTTTTCAGGTGCCGGGCGCGCAGTGGCTATACACCGGGAGCCTGCACGAATACGATGGATACGAAGCGAAGTGGCGCGGCATTTACGACGATCACGGCCGGCTCATGGTGGTGATCTGCCATAACATGGATCTGGGCGATGCCTGGGAGTGGTCGGACGATCCGCGGTATCCGGAAAAATGGGCGTCGCTCGCGTACCGGATCGCGGTCAACTATTGGATGTACGATCTGACACACTAGGAGATTCGTTGAGGAAATTGCGGGCAATCCCCGCGCTTACGCAGGGGGCTTTCGGGCTGGACGGTTCGACCGGCGGGATGGCCGTTTAAGAGAAGCTGATGTTCGAATTCTTATTCAAATATCCGGAGCAGGTGTTTTCGCGCGGGACTTTCGTGCTGGCGGGCGGATGGCCGGCGTGGGCGCTGGTGGCGGCGATTGCGGCGGCGGCGGTGGGGCTCGGATGGCTGGTCCTGCGGCGGCCGGTCGAATCGGCGCGGGTGCGGGGGGTTCGGTCGGCGCTCGTGTGGCTTTTGCAGACGGCGCTCGCGGCGGTCTTGCTGCTGATGCTGTGGCATCCGGCGCTGAGCGTGGCGACGCTGCGGCCGCAGCAGAATATCGTCGCGGTGGTGGTGGACGATTCGGCGAGCATGGCGGTGGATGACGCGGGAAACGGGTCGCGGCGCGGGGCGGCGATGCATGTGCTCAATGCGGGGCTGCTCGATGCATTGCAGAAACGTTTTCAGGTGCGGCTGTACCGGTTGAGCGATCAGCTCGAACGGATCCAGAGGCTCGATCAGCTCCATTCGTCGGGCCAGGCGACCCACATCGGCGATTCCTTGAAGCAGGTTCTGGCGGACGCTTCGAGTCTGCCGATCGGCGCGGTGGTTTTGTTGAGCGACGGCGCGGACAATTCGGGCGGGGTGGATCTGGACACGATTTCGGAGATCCGGCGGCAGCGCATTCCCGTGCATACGATCGGGTTCGGGCGCGAAAAGATGGCGCACGATATCGAACTCGGCGAAGTGCAGGTTCCGCAGAGGGCGCTGGCCGAGTCGCGGCTGGCGGCGGAGGTGAGCTTTCACCAGCACGGATATTCGGGCGACAAGGCCAAAATCACGCTGAAGGACGGCGGGAAGGTTCTGGCGTCGCGGGAGGTGACGCTCAAAGCCGACGGCGTGGAACAAAACGAAACGATATTGTTCAATGCGGGAAGCGCGGGAGTGAAAACGATCGAGACGACGATCGATCCGCTGCCTGGCGAAGAAAACACGAAGAACAACAGGATCACGCGGCTGGTGAACGTGGATCAGCGCAAACCGAAGATCCTTTATATCGAGGGCGAACCGCGCTGGGAGTTCAAGTTCCTGCGCAGAGCGGTGGAGGATGATCAGAGCATCCATCTGATCACGATTCTCAGGACCACGCAGAATAAGAATTATGTTCAGGACCCGGGATCGGAAGCGCCGTTTTTGCAAGACGGATTCCCGACGCGCGTGGAGGATCTGTTCGGATTCGACGGGATTATCATCGGGTCGAGCGAAGCGGCGTTTTTCACCACCACGCAGCAGCAACTGATTCACGATTTCGTCGACCGGCGGGGCGGAGGGCTGCTGTTTCTGGGCGGAAAAGATTCGCTCGCGGACGGCGGGTATGCGAAGTCGCTGTTGAACGATCTTTTGCCGGTGGTTTTGCCGGATAAAAAGAGCACTTTCCTGCGCGTGTATCCGGATGAGAGCGGAGCGCTGCACAACGTCGCGACGGTGGAGCTGACGGCGGCGGGCCGCGACAGCCTGATCACGCGGCTGGATGAAGATCCGGAGAAAAACGTCGAGCGCTGGAAAAAGCTGCCGTATCTGATGAATTTTCAGGTTCCGGGGCAGCCCAAGCCGGGCGCGGTGGTGCTGGTGGACGGAATTGTCGACGGGAAAAGATTTCCGCTGCTGATCACCGAGAATTTCGGGCGCGGGCGGACGGCGGTTTTCGCGACGGCGGGGAGCTGGCGCTGGAAGATGCTGCTTCCGCACGACGATAAGACGCATTCGATGTTCTACACGCAGCTTTTGCGCTGGCTGGTGAACGATACGCCGCGGCGCGTGGTGGCTTCGACGCCGCGGCAGGTGATCGCGGACGAATCGAAGGTCACGCTGCACGCCGATGTTCGCGATAAAACGTACCTTCCTTCGAACGATGCGACGGTGGAGGCGCACATTCTGGGTCCGGACGGATTGGCCGAGGGCGTGGAGCTTCAGCCCGATCCGGTGGAGGCCGGGACGTATTCGGCCGAGTACACGACGCCGAAGCCGGGGTCGTACCTGGTCGAGATGGTGGCCAAGCATGGCGGCGAGGAGCTGGGGCGCGACGTGCTGACGTTCCGGCGCGAAGACGGCGTCGCGGAGAATTTCCACGTGGAGCAGAATCGGGAATTGCTCGAAAAGCTGGCGTCGGAGACCGGAGGGCGGTATTACACGCAGGAGAACGCCGGGAAGCTGGCGAGCGACATCACCTATTCGGACGCGGGAATCACGGTTCGCGAAACGCGCGATTTGTGGGACATGCCGGCGGTGTTTTTGCTGTTGCTGATGTTGAGATCGGGCGAATGGCTGCTGCGCAGGAAATGGGGAGTGATATGAATTGGCCGTTCATGAACGTGAATCAACGTAAATGGCCCGCGCTGCTGCTGCTGATCGCGCCGGCGGTCTTGCGTGCGGACACATTTTATCTGACCATTGCGGGCCTCGGCGGCGAGCCGGAGTATGAGCAGCGGTTCGAGGGATGGGCGAAGGATCTCGACAAGCTGCTCAAAACGGCGGAACCGGCGGCGCACGTCGATACGCTGATGGGGAGTGCGGCGGTGAAGACGGCGATCGAGGCGAAGCTGCGCGACATCGCGGCTCATGCCAAGCCCGACGATTCCGTGATTTTGATGCTGATCGGCCACGGCAGCTACGATGAGACCGATTACAAATTCAATATTCCGGGGCCGGATATCACCGCGACCGAAATCGCCAATCTGCTCGACAGGATTCCGGCCAAGCACCAGCTTGTGGTGAATATGACGAGTTCGAGCGGCGCGTCGCTGGTTTCGCTGGAACGGCCGGGGCGAATCGTGATCACGGCGACCAAATCGGGCACGGAGAAAAACATTACCTATTTCGCGCGGTATTGGGTGGAAGCGCTGCGCGATCCGGCGGCGGATTCGGACAAAAACGAAACGATCAGCGCGCTTGAAGCGTTCAAATACGCCGAGGAAAAGACGGCGAAATTCTTCGAATCGCAGAATCGGCTGGCGACCGAGCATCCCATGATCGAGGACAGCGGCAAAGGCGAAGGAACGCGCGCGCCGGGTCCTGAAAACGGCGAGGGACTGGTGGCGTCGCATTTCACGGTGCTGCATCTGGGCGCGGTGGCGGCCGAGATCAACGATCCGGCGAAATTGAAGCTTTTGAAGCGCAAAGAAGAGCTGGAGCAGTCCATCGACGAATTGAAATACCGCAAGGCGTCGATGGATTACAACGAATACCGCAAGCAGCTGGCGGGTTACCTGGTCGAGCTGGCGCAGGTGCAGGAGGCGCTCGACAAGTGAAGTTTTTGGTTGCCCTGTTTGCGGGCGGGTCTCTTTTCGCGCAGGTTCCGGCCGCGGTGAACGAGTGCGCGGCGCTGCGGCATCACGGCGATGCGAAGGCGTTTTTGTGTTACCAGCGGCTGATCGAGACCTCGCGCGATCCGGCGCTTCAGGCGGAGGGATTCTGGGGGATCGGGGACTACAATTCCGCCAACCAGCTTTTCCAGGCGCTGATCAAGGCGCGGCCGAAGGACGCAGCGGCGCGGGTGCGCTGGGGCCGCATGTATCTGGATCACTGGAACGGCGATGTAAAGGATCTGCCGACGGCGCAGGGGCTGTTCAGCGAGGCGCTGGACATCGACAAGAACAATGCCGACGCGATGCTGGGGATGGCGATGGTGGCCTCCGACAGCTTCGACAGCAAAGCCGCGGAGATGGCGCATCGGGCGCTGGAAGTGAATCCCAAGCTGGTGGAAGCCGAGGAGCTGCTGGCGAAAATCGCGCTTGAAGACAACGATGAGGACAAGGCGCGCGCGGAGGCGATGAAGGCGCTGGAGATTTCGCCGGAAGCGCTGGATGCGATGGCGATTCTCGCGTCGATCGACTGGCTGGACGATAAAAAGTCGACGCCGTGGATGGCGAAGGTTTTGAAAATCAATCCGGCTTACGGCGAGGCGTACGCGCTCGCGGCGCATTTTTTCGACATCAATCGCCAATACGACGACGAAATGTGGGCGTATCGCAAGGCGATCGAGTTGAAGCCGGATCTGTGGAGCGCGCGCAGCAGCCTGGGAGTGGCGCTGATGCGCACCGGCCACGACGACGAGGCGCAAAAGATGCTCGAGGCATCCTACAACGCGGGTTTTCAATCGTCGGAGACGGTGAACACGCTGCGGCTGCTCGATACGTACAAGAATTTCGACACGTTCACCACCGATACGACCATTGTGCGGCTGGGCAAGAAAGAATCGGCGCTGCTGCGGCCGTATGTTCAGTCGGAGCTCGATCGGGCGCTGGCGACTTACGAAAAAAAATATCATTTCAAGCTGCCGCATGCGGTGCGCATCGAGGTGTATCCCAATCATGAGGATTTCGCGGTGCGGACGCTGGGCATGCCGGGAATCGGCGCGCTGGGCGTGACGTTTTTGGATCACGACGGATATTACGTGGCGATGGATTCGCCCGACAGCCGTCCGCCGGGGCAGTTCCATTGGGACAGCACCATGTGGCATGAGTTGAGTCACGTGTACGTGCTGGCGATGACCACGCGCGCGCACACCGACAATGCCGACGGGCGGCCCGCGGTGGGTCCGTTCATGCCGCGCTGGTTCACCGAGGGTCTTGCGGTTTACGAAGAGACCGGCAACGGAAATCCGGATTGGGGCGATCGCCTGGACCCGGAAGCGATCAATGCGATCAAGACGGGAAAGCTGCTGCCGATCGCGCAACTGGATCGCGGATTTGTGCATCCGACGTATCCGGCGCAGGTGATCGTTTCGTATTTTCAGGGCGGAAAAATTTGCAACTTCATCGACGAAAAATGGGGATATTCGAAGCTGCTGGCGATGATCAAGGATTTCGGCGAGCGCATGCCCACCGTGCAAGTGATCCAAAAAGAGCTGGAGATGAAGCCGGAGGAGTTCGACCGGCAGTTTTTCGACTGGCTCAACCAGAAAACCAAAGTGACCGTCAATGGTTTTGAGACGTGGAAAACCGGAATTCAGCGCATGAACGAGCTCGCCAAGGAGAAGCAGTGGGACGATGTAATCAAAAAGGGCCTGGAAATTCAGGATCTGTACACGGATTACGTCGAACCGGGAAACGTTTACGAATTTTTATCCGAAGCGTACCTGGCCAAGGGCGATAAGGCGAAGGCGACGGGCGAGCTGGAGCGGTACGCGAAGATCGGGGGGCGCGATCCGGCGACGCTGAAGCAGCTGGCGCAGCTTGAATCCGACGCGGGGCGCAAGCAGGACGCGGCGGTGACGCTCGAACGGCTGAACCTGATTTATCCGCGCGACGAGGAGCTGCACAAGCGGCTGGGCGGGTTGTACATGGATCTCAAGAATCCCCATCGCGCGGTGCGGGAGTTCCGCGCGGTGATCGCGTCCGGAACGGTGGATGCGGCGGGCGCGCATTATCAGCTCGCGCTGGCGCTACAGGCGGACCATAAACCCGACGAGGCGCGGGATGAGGTGGTGAGCGCGCTCGAAGTGGCGCCGGGGTACCGGCCGGCGCAGAAACTCCTTTTGGAATTAAACGTGAAAGAATAAGACTCTAAATGTCCACAACAGTTACCTCCCTCGACTCGACCGAGCTCAAAGGACGCATTGAGCGGTTTCAGAAAGTGCGCGACGACCTGATCGCGCA
This sequence comes from Bryobacteraceae bacterium, assembly GCA_030044325.1. Classification (GTDB taxonomy): domain Bacteria; phylum Acidobacteriota; class Terriglobia; order Bryobacterales; family Bryobacteraceae; genus Palsa-187. The sequence continues at coordinate 281 of JASHWA010000494.1, read as the reverse complement.
GATCCGGCGCGTGATTGTCGGCCAGGACGAAGTGATCGAACAGGTGATGATCGCGCTGTTTGTCGGCGGGCATTGCCTGATCACGGGACTGCCGGGCACGGCCAAGACGCTGCTGGTGCGCACGCTCGCGCAGGCGCTGGGCCTCGAATTCCGGCGCATCCAGTTCACGCCGGACCTGATGCCGTCGGACATCACCGGAACGGACATCATCGAAGAAGATCCCACCACGGGACGGCGGACGTGGACCTTCGTGCCGGGGCCGATCTTCGCCAACGTTCTGC
>JASHWA010000493.1 GCA_030044325.1 Bryobacteraceae bacterium | reverse complement strand
GTGGCGTTCGGAACCAGCGCACCCGAGGCATCCGTGACTGTGCCCGAAATCGATCCGGTGGGCACCTGTCCGTACAACAAGCCGAAAACGGAGAAAATCGCGCAACCAAGCAACCACGATCGAAACATAGACCGCTTCTCCTTAAACGTGTTGCGGTTCGAGACAACCCGCTGATTGGGAGCAGAATATTAAAATTCCTTTGGAGAGTCAAGAGAAAAGAGTCGCCACGCGCTTTGGGGCGCTATACACCACACGCTGGTGGGGCGTGTAGCGCGTGATCACTTCTTACGCAGAAAAATACTTCCGTTGAACGTCACCAACTGGATCTCCGGACCACCCCCGTTGATCGACCCGTAGATCGTCTTGTCGATGCGGATGCGATGGTGCCCCTCCCTGGTGTCGATGCTCTGCGATGGACGCGCGCCGTCCACTTTCACGTCGAAATCGCTCCAGATCTCGCCATTGTCGGTGCGCATGCGCAGATTCGCTTTCGTGTCCGCCGGCAGAGTCACGTCCACCGTCCCGTTCATCGACGAAAAGCTCATGCTCTTATTGGGCGTGACTTTGGTCAATGAAACCGTCACTTTTCCGTTGGTGGAGCTGGCCACCACTGATCCCGACACATCCGTGACGACCACCGATCCGTTGGTGTTGTCCGCTTCGACGTCTCCGCTGACGCCTTCCACCGAAATTTTCCCGCCGTTCACGGTCTTCAGCTTGAGCGACGTCTCCACCGGAACCTGCACGGTGATATTGGACGAATGCATAAAGTCGCCGTGGATCGTGATGGTGTTGTCGTTTTCGGTGATATCCATCCCCCCCGGCTGATCGATCCTGTGCATGCCCCCGTGGCCGTCGGAATCGCGCCTCCGCTCGCCGACATGGCTGCCTTCGATGATCGCGTCCTTGCCGTTATAGCCGCGAACCGCGACGCTTCCCTGAACCTGATTCACCACCAGCACCCGCGGCCGGTTCGGATTGCTGAACGCCACCGTCACCCGATTCTCCGAATCCTGCGCGAGCGCCATCGCGCTCACCGCCGCTCCCGCCAGCACCATCCATTTCATTTTTGTTTTTTTCATTTTTTTAGCCCGCCCCTCGTTCCATTTTTAAGAATCTACCGCAACTTCTCCATCGCGACCTTCGCGTGCTCCCGCACCGCTTCGTTGATCTGCCCATCCGCCGCGATTTTTTCGAGCTCCGGCCGCGCATCCGTCTCGTGCAGATCCACCAGCAGGTCGATCAGCTCGATCTGCACCATCGGCTGGTCCTGCTTGCGGATCGACTGAATCACCGCGGTCCGCATCACCGGACTCGATCCGAAGGCGCGCAGCGCATCCACCGCCGCCAGCCTGACGTTCACATTCGGATCCGTGTTCACCGTCGCCAGCAGCGCCGAAAGCATCTGCGTATCCGACGCCGGCACCTGGTAGGCGTAGCTCACCCCCCGCAGCCGTTCGCCCGCCGATTGCTGCTGCAGCAAAGATAAAGCCACCATTTGACGCATATTTCCGATTTCTCCACGCAGCTGCGCGATTTGCGAACTCTCCTGCCCGTCCGGCGCGATTTTCGCCGCGCCCGGCCGCAGTTCATAGCCCGCGCCCACCCCGATCACCAGCAGCGCGAAGCTGATCGCCATTTGCCAGGCCGGCTGCGCGGGCCACAGCGCCATCAGCCGGTCCCGTAACGATCTCTTGGGCGCCGATTCCATCCCCTGGCGGAACGCCGCGAGCGAATCGTAGAAGCGCGCCCGCACGCCCGGCCCCGGCTCCTCGGCCGGAATCAGCTCCAGATTCCGCCACAGCGCTCCCAGCTGGTCCGCATCCCTCCGGCAGGCCTCGCATTGGGCGATGTGCGCCTCAAATGCAATCTCCTCCCGCTCGCCGAGCGAGCCGCTCCAATATTCCGCGAACAGTCCCTTCGCGTCATCGCAACTCATAGGGCTGGTCATGCCGATTTCTCCTTCTGGAGCGCGAAATAAACCCGCTCGAGCGCCCGCATCGCCCGGAACACGCGCACCTTCACCGTTCCCGTTTCGCATCCCAACATCGCCGCGATCTCTTCGTACTTCAAATCGTTGAACCGGCTGAGCACCAGAATCTCGCGCTTGTCGTCCGGCAGCCGCTCGAGCGCGCGCTTGAGCAGCGCGATATTCTGTCCCTTCGCTGCGATCTCCTCCGGCCCCGGCGCCGCGCTTGCCGGCTCCGCCCGCCGGTCGTCGAATTCGTCGATTCCCACCACTTCCGCCTTGCGCTTCTGCGCCTGATCGACGTTGGCGTTGCGCGCGATCTGGTACATCCACGCCGTGAACGATTGATTCGCGTCATAGCTCGCCCGGTACCGCAGCATCCGGAAGAATACGTCCTGCACCAGGTCTTCCGACAACTCGCGATTGCGGTTCATCGAGATGAAGTAGCGGTACAGCGCCCGATGATGGCGCTCGAAAAGCACCGCCATCTTGGCAACCTCTCCGCTCGCCACCCGCGCCATCACCGCGTTGTCCGTAACCTGCCCGGTTGCGTTCACGTTCTTGTAAGGGATTACCGTCGCGCCCGGAAATGGTTACGCGGCCGTGTGATACCCTGTGGGACAGCCGGTCTGGCCGGCTGTCACTTCGAATGCTCCTGCCGTTAGTCTGGGCGGCCTGCACGCTTGCCGGCTGCCTCTACGCACTCCACCAGAATATCCCCTGGAGCGTCGCGCTCAAGGCTCTGCCGGCGTTTTTAATGGAAGCCGCCTTCTTCTACGCGCTGGGGGTCGAGCGCGTCCGGATGCGCATCGAGAAGCTCCCATCTTTAGTGCTCGCGCTGGCGCTGGTCGCCGCCGCGCTCGCTCCTTACAGCCAGGCCGCGCTCGCATTCCACGCGTTTCAATGGCGGGCGTTTTTCTGGATCGCGGGACTCGCGGCCGCAGCCTCGTTCTGGTACCTTTTGCTCCCCCGTACCCCCGCATCCGACATTCTGTTCCTCGTTTTCGTCGCGGTAGTCTGGCTTTCGCGCATCCTCTATTCGCTTTATCCGCGCCCGAACCCGCGCCTGCCGCTCGACGCGCTCGCCCAGGTGATGTGGTTCCGGACGGGCCTGTTCGCCATGGTCAGCATCCGGCGACCCCCCGGAGTTGGATTCGGTTTCTGGCCAAAATCGCGCGAATGGAAGATCGGCGCGCTTTATTTCCTAGGGTTTGTGCCGTTCGCCGCCGCGCTCGCCTGGTGGGTTCGTTTCGCAAAACCGCATCTCCCCGCGGCGACCCCGTGGACCTCCTACGTCGCCGTCGCCACCTTCTTCGGAACGCTCTGGGTCCTCGCTCTCGGCGAGGAATTCTTCTTCCGCGGCCTTTTACAGCAATGGCTTACCGCATGGCTGCGCAGCGAATGGGCCGGCCTGATTGTCGCCTCCGCCATCTTCGCCTCCGCGCACCTCTGGTATCACGCCTTCCCCAATTTCCGCATGGCCGCGATGGCGTTGTTATTGGGGCTCGCCTGCGGCCTCGCGTTCCGCCAGGCGCGCAGCATCCGCGCGCCGATGGTCACCCACGCCCTGGTTGTCACCACATGGAAAATCTTCTTCTCTTGATCGCCCGGCAAGATCCCAATTCCCTCTACAAACTGAATCCCGGTTCCTGATTGCTGGGGCCTGAAAGTGAAGAGGCTACAGGGAAGAGATATGCAGGAAAGTCATCTCACCGCGAATTTCCACCGATCTGGCTTCGTTTTCCCATTGCCACACTTCGCCCGGTGAGACGCGCGCTCCGGCGATTTCTCCATTTCCGCGGAGAACCACGATAAATCCCGATTCCGGATTCTCTATCTTGCGCAAATTCTCGACTTCGATGCGCCGCGTGACGAAATAATCGCAGGCCGCCAGAACCTCGCCAGTCGGTGAACACGCGCCCGGATGACGCGTCGTCCGGCTCACTTCCGCCGCGGCCTCCAGATGCAGTTCCCGCGCGCGTCCGTAGTCATAAAGACGGAACGTGACATCGGAATTCTGCTGAATTTCGCATAATGCCAGACCCGGCCCGATGGCGTGAACGGTTCCCGCGGGAATGAAAAAGGTGTCGCCGGGCCGGGCTTCGTGCCAGGCGAGCAGTCGCTCGATCTCGCCCGTTGTGGAAGCTTCTTTCAGCTGCTCCCGGCTGATGGGCTCGCGAAATCCGGCGGCGATTTTCGCGCCGGGCTCGGCCGCGAGAATGTGCCACATCTCGGTTTTTCCGCGCGAAGAATGATGCGCGCGCGCATATTCGTCTTCCGGATGCACCTGTACCGAAAGTTTTTCGGTGGTGAAAATGAACTTGATCAGAAGCGGATGATCTGCGGACTCCTGAAACCAGACTTCGCCGATTTTTTGATCCGAATTGGGAAACCAGGGCGCCAGCCGATGAGATCCCCAAATCTTTTCCCGAAAGGATGGTTCCAGTCGCCTCACGCCCGCGCCGCGATGAATTTGTGCACGCGGTCCAGTCCGCGCTCGATCTCGTGCATGGAGGTCGCGTAGGAGATGCGCACGTGCCGCTCGGTGCCGAAAGCTTCTCCCGGCACCACCGCGACGAACTGGTCCGCCAGAAGTTTTTCGGCGAATCCGAAAGCGTTCGAGATGCCGCCGGTGAATGCCGCGCTCACGTTGGGATACGCATAGAACGCGCCCAACGGCACGTTCACGCGGACTCCCGGGATCTGGCGCAGCCGCGCGACCACGTAATCGCGGCGCTTGCGATATTCGGCGAGCATGCTTACGACCGAATCCTGCGGCCCCCGCAGCGCTTCGATGGCCGCCTTCTGCGCGATCGAGTTGACGTTCGAAGTCGAGTGGCTTTGCAGCTTCACGATGGCGCCGATGATCGGCGCGGGCGCCAGCACGAAGCCCACGCGCCAGCCGGTCATCGCGTAGGTTTTCGAAAGCGAGCCGGCCACCACCACGGTGTCCTTCATTCCCGGAAACGCGGCCATCGAATACGGCTCGCCTTCATACAAAAACCGGTGATAGCATTCGTCGGTCATCACCCAGATTCCACGCTCGCGCGCCATCTGCGCGATGCGCTCGAGCTCCGCGCGCGCGAACACCGCGCCGCTGGGATTCGACGGCGAATTGATGATGATCATCCTGGTCTTCGACGTGACGTGACGCTCCACCATCTGAGCGCTCAGCTCGAATCCTTTCGATTCGTCGGTATCGACGAACACGCACGATCCGCCGGCGTAATTCACCACGTCTTTGTACGTGACCCAGTAAGGAACCGGAATGATGACTTCGTCGCCGGGTTCGATCAGCGCCTGCATCAGGTTGAAGATCGCGTGCTTTCCGCCCACCGTGACCACACACTCCTTGGTCGAATACGCGCTCGCGTAGTCCTCCTTGTGGCGATCGCAGATGGCCTGCTTCAGCTCCTCGATTCCGCCCGCGTTGGTGTATTTGGTGAAATTCTGCTCGATCGCGGCCATGGCCGCGCGCTTCACGTTATCGGGGGTGGGGAAATCCGGCTCGCCCACACCGAAATCCACCACGTCGGCGCCCTGACGGCGCAGACGCTCCGCTTCGCTCGCCACGGCCATGGTGGATGACACGCTGATCGAAGAAATCCGCTGAGCTAAATCCAAAGCTGTTTGCATCGTTTCCCCTTCCTTAAAAATCATCCCTTCACCCGCGCCATTGCTGGCGCGGCTCACGGATTTGCCCCGAACCGGCGCCTCTGCAACGGGCGGAATTAAAAATCCGGCGCAGGCTCAAGCCGGCCCCGCCAGTTTCCAGCGCAGGCGCTCACACACCTGCTCCGGCACCAGGCCCGAAACGTCTCCGCCGTGCCGGGCCACTTCCTTCACCAGCCGTGAGCTGATGTAGGAATACGCCTCGCCCGCCATCAAAAAAACCGTCTCGATTTCCGGCCGCAGGCGCCGGTTCATCAGCGCCATCTGCAGCTCGTACTCGTAATCGGAGACCGCCCGGATGCCGCGCAGAATCACGTTCGCGCCGCGCTCGGCCGCATAGCCGACCGTCAACCCTTCAAACGTCGCGATCTCCACGTTGGGATACGGATGGAGCACCGCTTCGAGCATCCGCATCCGCTCCTCCACGGAGAACAGGGGCGCCTTGGCCTCATTCCGCAGAATCGCGACGATCAGCCGGTCCACGAGCCTGCTCGCACGCGCGATCAAATCCAGATGCCCGTTCGTGATGGGGTCGAACGAGCCGGGATACATGGCGACAATCCTCGATCCGGCCAATAACCTGTTATTGTATCGTGACGGCGCGCTGGTGCGAAAACGCGGCAACGCGCGGACCTGCCGGCTGGCGGCTGTCCACCCCCCGCTGGGCGATCCGGCGCAGGTTATCGCCGCCAAAATTACCCAACTTCCAATCACTTAGGATGCAACCTAACGCCCCTTCTTCGCATCATTAACATTGAGGAAAGACCCATTCCTCGAGCTCAATAAAATAACGAATCAGGCACGGCTCGAAGACGAGCGGAAGCCAAAAAGATGCAAAGAATTGAACAACATATGACCGATCCGGACGTGTCGCTGGCGATCAGCGATGAGTCGCTCGACTTCACGCCGGGGGAGTTTCACGAGAACGAAGAACCAGAAGAGCACGTCGAAGAAGCGCCTTCGACCGACGATCCGGTAAGGGTGTATTTGCGCGAGATGGGCTCGGTCCGGCTGCTGAGCCGGCAGGGCGAAATCGACCTCGCCCGGCGGATGGAGCGCGGAAAGCTGCGAATGCACAAAGCAGTGTCGCGTTCGCCGCTCGCCTGGCGCAAGATCCATTCGATTCATGAAGACGTACGGAAAGGCGAGGAGCGCCTCGAAGATTTCGTCGAGATGCCGCAGGAAGAGACGGCGCGGGCCAAGGCTCGCGCGGAGATTTCGACGGAGATGTCGCGTTTTGCCCGCGCCTATGGAAATTTGCAGAGTGTCGAGCGCGAGATCGCTCAAACGCCTCTGCGGTATGTGAACGTGCGGTCCAAGCTGGAGCGAAGGCTGCCGCGGCTGATGGTCAAGGTATCGCTGGCCGTGCGCGCGATCCCCTTCCGGGTGGATCAGTGGGCGGAATTCCGGCTGGATCTGGAGCGCGCGGTCGGGGAGATCGAAAAGATCGAGCGGATCGCCGCGCTTCGCGACCGCAGGCGGCAGGTGCACGCGCTCGAAGAAGCGGCCGGCGCGACGGCGGCTCAGATGCGGCGCTGGCTGAACACGGCGCGCCGCGGCGATGCGGAAGCGGAAGCCGCCAAGGGCGCGCTGGTGGAAGCGAATCTGCGGCTGGTGGTTTCGGTGGCCAAGAAATACGTCAACCGTGGGCTGCACCTGCTGGACCTGGTCCAAGAGGGCAATATCGGGCTGATCCGCGCGGCGGAGAAGTTCGATTACCATCTGGGATACAAATTTTCGACTTACGCGACCTGGTGGATCCGGCAGGCGGTGACGCGCGCGATCGCGGATCAGTCGCGCACCATCCGGATTCCGGTGCACATGAACGAGACGCTCACCAAGTACCTGCGCATCTCGCGCGACCTTGAAAAAGAGCTGGGGCGCACTCCGCGCAACGATGAAATCGCGCGGCGCCTGGAGACGACCGCGGACAAAGTGCAGGAGTTGCGCGCGATCTCGCGCGATCCGGTGTCGCTCGACCTCCCGGTCGGGCGCGACGGCGAATCGGTGCTGGGGGATCTGATCGAAGACCACTCGGCCGCAACGCTGTTCAACCCCATGATGGCGCATGACGTTCGCGACGAGACCGCGGGCGTGCTGAAGTCGCTCTCTCCGGGCGAGGAGAAGGTGATCCGGATGCGCTTCGGCATCGGCTACGATCGCGAGCACACGCTGCAGGAGATCGCCGCGGGCTTCGGCCTGACGCGCGAGCGCATCCGCCAGATCGAAATGAAGGCGCTGCAGAAGCTGCGCAGCCCGGATAACGCGCATCGCCTGCGGCCGTTGATGACGTTGCAATAGGGTTGGTGGTTGGTGGTGAGTCGCCGGCTGTTCAGTGGTTGCGGGGTTGGCGCGTTGCGGCGATTAACTACCAACTGCTAACCACAAACGAACCACACTAACATTTCCCTCACATCCGGCGATAAGCGCCGTGATGGCGCGATTGCTCAGCCTGTTCATGGCCCTGTCCGCGCTCGTATCGGGCCAGCGCTACAGTTTCCGGGTCTACGATCAGGATGCGGGGCTGATGAACATCGCGCTGAACTCGATCGCGCAGGATCACGACGGATTTCTGTGGGCCGGCACGCAGAGCGGCGTATACCGCTACGACGGGCGCTCCTTTCACTATTTCACGCGCGCCGAGGGGCTTCCCAGCTCCGATATTCAATCGCTGCATGTCGCTTACGACGGGCGCGTGTTTGCCGGAACGCGCTTCGGATTGGCGGTTTACGACGGATCGCGATTCGTCGCGGTGAATCTGGGAGAGCCGGTGGAGATTACCGGAACGCAATCGATCCGCTCGGATGCGCGCGCGGTTTACGTCGCCAACTCCAAGGGGCTGGCGAAGCTCGAAGACGGCGAAGTGAAGTGGTTGTGGCGCGAGCCGGCGAGCGGCGTTTACGCCGATCCGGAAGGCGTGGTGTGGTTCGGGTGCGGGGACAAGCTGTGCCGGTTCCGATCGGGCGAAACCGTGGTTGCCGGCGACGCTCTCGGTCTTCCGCGGGAGCCCTGGGGATCCATCGTTACGGATGCGGAGGGAACGCTGTGGGTGCGCAGCGCGCGTCATCTGTTCGGTCTGCGCAGCGGGGCGCGGCGTTTCGAGGAGTGCGATCAGGGATTGCCGCCGAGCAGCTCGCCCGTGGGCACGTTATTCGCTCCGGCCGAAGGCGGCCTGCTCGCCGCGACCGACGAAGGCTTGGGAATCTTCGACGGACGGCGCTGGGACGTAGTCGGAAGCGCGCGCGGGCTTCCCGTCGATACCGTCGCCGAAATCATGCGCGATCGCGAAGGATCGTTGTGGCTCGCCTTGCGCGGGGGGGGCATCGCGCGCTGGCTGGGGTTCGGCGAATGGGAGGGTTGGACCCGCACGGAGGGCCTGGCGAACAACGTCACCTGGAACATGCAGCGCGACAGCCGCGGAAATCTGTGGGCCGGATCGAATCGCGGCATCAGCATCAAATCCGCGAGCGGAGGATGGCGGACGATTACGGCGGCGGACGGTTTGATCGGCGAAAAAGTCAGGACCATCGCGCAGGGCGCAAACGGCGAGATGTGGACCGCGTCCGCGCCCGGCCGGCTTTCGCGATTCGACGCCGATGCGCACCTGATGGCGAGCTACGGCGCAGAGTCCGGCCTCACCTCGGATCGCGTCTACGGTTTGTTTTTCGATCGCGACCGCACGTTGTGGGTGGGAGCTTTGGGCGGATTGTTCCACTCGACGCCGGCCGGCAAAAAGGTGCGCTTCGAGCGGGTTGAGCCTCCCGGCACGGACCGGACCGAGGAATTTTTCCGCTGCGTGCGGGATGGTTCCGGCGCGCTGTGGTGTCCCGGAATGCGCGGGCTGGCTCGATGGAAGGACGGAATGTGGCGGAGGTTCGGCGTGAGCGATGGCCTTCGCGCGCCATCGGTCTCCTGGATCGACCAGGCGCCGGACGGCGCATTATGGCTGGCGTATGCCGAGCCGGTGGGGATCAGCCGCATCCTCGCGAGCGGAGACAAGCTTTCCGTGACGCATTACGGGCGCGGCGATCTGCATTCGCTCAAGGTTTATTTCGTGCGCAGCGACGCGCAGGGCAGAGTATGGGCCGGGACCGACGCGGGAGTCGATTACTGGAGCGAGGGGCGCTGGCGTCACCTGGGACGCAGTGACGGGCTGCTTTCCGACGACACCGATTCCGACGCGTTCTTTGCGGACGCGGATGGAAGCGTGTGGATCGGAACGAGTTCGGGAATTTCGCATTTCCGCCCTCTGCGGCAGGCGCCGGAAAGCGTGCCGGCGGCGCGGATTTTGTGGACGGATATGAAGGGAGATTCCGCGGAGAGCGCACTGGCGTTTCCGTTGTCCTCGGCGCGGAGCGTGGATATCGCGTTCACCTCGCTGACCTTCCGGCACGAGCACGACGTCGAATTCCGTTACCGCATACGCGGCCTCGAAACGGAGTGGACGGTTTCGCATCACCACGAGGCGCATTACAGGGCGGTGCCGGCGGGGTCGTATACGTTCGAGGTCGCGGCGCTGGTTCCGGGCTCGCCCGCGGGAGCGGCGGCGGAAATCGGGATCACCGTTCCGCCGCTGTGGTGGCAGACGTGGTGGGCGCGCATTGTGGCGGCGGCGATGGCGGCGCTGGGGCTTCGCGCGGCGTGGATGTGGCGCATGCGGCTGGAATTGACGCGCAACCGGCAGCTGGAACGAGCGGTGGGCGAACGCACGCGCGAGCTCGCCCACGAAATGGCGCGCGCGGAAGAGGCCAGCCGTCTCAAGGGCGAATTTCTGGCCAACATGAGCCACGAAATCCGCACGCCCATGAACGGGATTGTGGGCGCGATCGAGCTGTGTCTGGGAACGCCGCTCACCGGCGAGCAGCGCGTGTACATGGATACGGCGCGCGGCTGCGCGACCTCGCTGCTTGCGCTGATCGGCGGCGTTCTCGATTTTTCGAAGATCGAAGCCGGAAAGCTGGAGCTGAGTGAAGTGGAGTTCAGCCTGCGCGAGCTGGTCCGCGATACGCTCGGCACGTTTTGCGCGGAAACCTCGAAAAAAGGCCTGGCGCTGCGGGAGGAGTTCGAGGCGAATGTGCCCGATCGCGTTTCGGGCGACGTGGTGCGCTTGCGCCAGGTGCTCATCAACCTGTTAGGCAACGCCGTAAAGTTCACGGTGCGGGGCGAAATCGTGGCGGGGGTGCGGCGGCTGGCGGCGCAGCGCGGGAAAACCGGCGCGGAATGGATCCAGTTCCGCGTACGCGATACGGGGATCGGAATCCCGTTCGACAAGCAGGGTTTGATTTTCGAAGCTTTCCGCCAGGTGGACGGCTCGACCACGCGTAAGTTCGGCGGAACGGGCCTGGGCCTGGCGATCAGCCGCAGCCTGGTCGAACTGATGGGAGGATCGATCGAAGTGGAAAGCGTCGAGGGCGAAGGCAGTTGTTTTCGTTTCAGCGTTCCTTTGGCGCGGCCGGCCGGAAAGCGCGAATCCGCGGACCCGGCGGGCGCCCATGTGCCCAGCCTCGCCATGGTGCGGCGCGTTCTGGTGGTGGAAGACAACGCAGTCAACCAGCTCATCACGCGGCGGCTGCTTGAAAAACGCGGAATCGAAGTCCTGATCGCTTCAAACGGGGCGGAAGCGGTCGAACTGATTCAGCGCGAGCGCGTCGACATGGTTCTGATGGACGTGCAGATGCCTGTAATGGACGGTTATGAAGCGGCCACGCGCATTCGCGCCTGGGAAAGATCGCGCGAGGCGGGGCGGGTTCCGATTCTCGCGTTGACCGCGCATGCGGCCAGTGCCGATCGGAATCGCTCGATCGAATCCGGGATGGACGGATTCGTCACCAAGCCGATTGAAATCCACGCGCTGTTGCGCGCCATGGCGTCGAGTGTAACCGCTGCAAGCGGTTCGCAAATGGCTGGTTTCCGCCTCAAAACAACAGATGGCGTCCACTCCGGGTGTAACGTTCCAGGCGGCGGCTGAACCTGCAGGGCTGGTCGACCGCGTACTCTCGATGATCGAAAATCGCCGCGCCATCCCGGTCGCGGGATTTTCGGCGTTTTTCCTGCTGGTGTGCGCGCTCGTCTCGGCGACCAAGCTGATGTGGTACGACGAGCTGAACACTTATCTTCCGGCCAAGCTTCCGTTCCACGATCTGCTCGCGTTTTTCGGACAGGCGCTGGATGTCCACACGCCCACGGCTTCGATCGTTCTGTACGCGAGCATGAAGCTTTTGGGCGACAATCCGGTCGCCGACCGGCTGCCGTTCGCGCTGGGATTTCTGGTGATGTCGCTCGCGATTTACCGCTTTGTGGCGCGAAGATTGCCGGTCGAATACGCGGTCGCCGCGATGATTTTTCCGGCGGCGAGCGGCGTGTTTTACTACGCGACGGAAATCCGCTGTTATGGACTGGAACTCGGATGCGCGGGGCTGGCGCTGGTTTGCTGGCAGGAGGCAAGCGATGGCCGGCGGCGCGCGGTCGCGATTCCGGCGCTGTTTTTGAGCCTCGCGGCGGCGTTGTGCTGCCATTATTTCGCGGCGTTCTTATGGATCCCGCTCGGCCTCGCGGAGCTCGCGCGCAGTGTCGAGCGCAAGCGCGTGGATGTTCCCGTGTGGGGCGCGCTGATTCTCTCGCCATCGGTCTTGCTGCTGTTTCTTCCGGCGATTCGCGCGGCGCGTGGGGTTTACAGTCCCGACAGTTTCGCGCTTCCGGGGCTCGGCCATATTTCGAACGCGTATCTCACCATGCTCGCGCCGACGGTTGCGCCGATTCTCGCCGGCGCGGTGCTGTATTTTCTGCTCGCGCCGAAATTTTCGCGGCCGGCCCCGGAGCTTTCGCCGCCGCCGCTTGCGGAGCGGGTGCTTGCCGCGACGCTTGCGTTGACGCCGGTGTTTGGCGCGCTGGCATCGTACATTCTCGGAACTTACGTTTATCGCTACACGCTTTACGCGATCGCGGGGATCTCCATTTTTCTCGCGTTCGGGCTGTGCCGCGCGCTCAAAGGCGACCGCGTGGCGGGGATCGCGCTAAGCATCGCGCTGGTGGGATGGTTCGGGCTGAAGGGCGCGACCACGGTTCACAACGCGATGGCGGTGAACGGCGGCCTGCGCACGCCGCTTGCGGCGCCGTATCAGAATTCGGAGTGGATGCGGGCGCTTGAAGGGAGCTCGCTGCCGGTGGCCGCCACGCCCGCGGTTTTCTTTTTGCAGCTCGCGCATTATGCGCCGGAGCCGGTCCGGGGGCGCGTGGTTTATGCGGGCGATCACGCGCTGGCGCTGAAATTCGATCATGCCGATACGGGTGAAACCAACCTGTTTCGCTACGCGCGGCTGCTTCCGATCGACGTCGTGGAGTTCAACGATTTCGTCGCCGGGCATCGGCATTTCCTGCTGGCGGCGGAGACGACGTATTCGAACGGCTGGCAAATCCCCGCGCTGATCGAACGGGGAGCGCGGCTGCGGTTGTTGAACCGGACGGGGACGTACTGGGTTTTCGACGTGACGATGCAGGTTGGCCGTGAATGAGCGTGGATCTCCCGTGTGGTTGGTGGTGAGTGGTTGGTGGTTCGCCGCCGGGTGTGGTTGAACGGTGGAGCTTCCTTAGCCGACGACAAAGCAGTTACCACGAACTGCTTACCCGCGCGATGGCTCGCGCGGCTCGTTGGCCCCGCGATTTTTCAAAGAACGAAATTTATTGGATCCGGATCCTTTAGCCGAATTTGATATCGGTCGTCGACGCGACCGGCCGCTTGATTTGCGCCGCAACGGCTTGGCAACAGTCATGTACTGCCGGACATCCAACGCACGCAGGCCCGCTCGGCGGCATACTAGTAAGCCCCTATCTGGCCGATCCCGTCCTCCGTTGGAAGAGCACGTGGACTCCTTGCCTATGTTGTAAAGGGTAGTGGGGAGTTGGCAGTAGGGAGTGGGATGGGATGTTGTTGAAAATGGGCCAAATTTTCTGGAATCAGGAATCGGGAATCAGGATTCGGAGGCTCTAATACCTGGGAACCTGGGGGTCGATTTGGACGCTCCACTGATCGATGCCGCCGGACAGGCTCTGGCAGTTTTCGAGGCCCTGTTGGCGGAGCCAGGAGACTACGTTCAGGCTGCGCACGCCGTGATGGCAGAATACGACGAGAGGGGCCTCGGCGGCGCGCAGTTGAAGCTGGGCGAGCGCGGCGGGAACCGAGCGCATGGGAACCAGCTCGCTTCCGTGGATGGTCGCCTGGGCGCGCTCGAAAGGCTCGCGGCAATCGATCAGATACAGTTTCGACCCGGAGTCGAGGCGGCGTTTGACTTCGGCGGGAGCGATTTCGAGCGGCAGCATTCCAATATTATCTCCCGGCGGAAATGAGCGATTCGCCGGATGCCGGTTGAGGGCTTTTACTTAGCCGATTTTTGCGGTATATCCGTTATCGTTGAGTTGTGCAATTAGCGCGGACCAGCGAACGCGGCGGCACGGCCGGCACGCTCCGGGGCTTCAATCTGTTCGGGGTGCCGGTGCGGCTGCATTTCACGTTCATCCTGCTGGTGATTTACCTGGTGGTGACCGATCTCGGCAGCCATCAGACCAGCGCCAGCTACGCGTTATTCCTGGTGGGCCTGTTCGCCAGCGTCCTGCTGCATGAAATGGGCCACGCGTTCGTGGGGATGCGCTGCGGCGTGCGAACCACCGAGATCATCATGTTCCCGATCGGCGGGTTGTCGCGCATGGCGCGGATGCTGCGGCCGACCGAGGAGCTGCTGATCGCGCTGGCCGGTCCGGCGGTGAACGTGGCGCTGTCATTCGGCATCTTCGCGTACATGTACTCGCAACATATGGCCGTATCGGTGCAGCTTTCCGATCTGCTGCAGCCTACCGAGGCGAGCGCCGTCGCGCGGCTGGGATATGCGAACCTGGTGCTCGCCGGGTTCAATCTGCTGCCCGCCTTTCCGATGGACGGCGGGCGCATGCTGCGCGCGCTGCTTTCCTACATCCGGCCGGAGGATGAAGCGACGCGGCTGGCGGCGTGGCTGGGCCGCATGCTGGCGATCAGCATCGCGCTGTACGGGCTGCTGGCGCCGCAGTTCATGCTGGTATTCTTCGCCATGTTCATTTACCTGGGTGCGGCGCAGGAGGGCGCGGCGGCGACCGGACGCACGCTCACGCAGGGGATTCCGGTGCGCGCGGCGATGATGACGGAGTTCCGCACGCTCGATCACGGCAATACCATTCGCGATGCGGCGAACCTGCTGCTTTCGACTTCGCAGCAGGATTTCCCGGTGATGCACAGCGGCCAGGTGGTGGGATTGCTGGGGCGGAACCTGCTGTTGAAGGCGCTGGCCGCGGATGGTCCGGACGCTTACGTGGCGGGGGTGATGGATCGCGATTTTCTTTCGCTCGAGCCGAACCTGGATCTGGCGGGGATTCTACCGCTCATGGCGCAATCAGGCCGCTGCGCCCTGGTGATGGACCACAACCATCTGCTGGGTTTGTTGACCACCGACAACCTGTCCGAATTCCTGCTGCTGCGCAGGTTCGGGATGGAGCCGGTGGTGTAGCTACTGCTTGGCGACCGCGCTCACGCGCTTGAATTTCACGGTTTCATTCGAGCCCGACGGCACGATCGGCATGATTTCCACTTCCATACCGTCCTCGGCCGCAGCGGCGAAACGGCGTTTGACCACATCCGACCCTTTTTGCTCGATTTCGACCAGCTTCGAGCCGTTGTAATAGAACGATACGCTGGCTTTTTTGCCGCTGATTCTGACGTCACAGTTCTTGCCGTCGGTGTTGCAGGTAAAATCGGCGACCTTGCTGCCGGCTTCCATTTCCGTGACCTTGAGCATCGCGCCCTGGGTCGAAAGAATCCAGGAGTGGGCGCCATCGGGCGTGGACTGCCAGGATCCTACGAGTTTGGCGCGATCGGCGTCTTCGTCCTGGGCGGCGGCCAAGCCGCAGAGGCCAATCGCCAGGGCAATACAGGTTATGGTTCTCATCGGTTGAAAATTAATCCTCGCGGAGGGGAAAGGCAATACAGTCTGGATGGTAGTCCATGATAATGACGAACGTAAAAGGGGCAGACTCGCGAGTGCCGCGATATCAGCGGGTTACAGCCGCTTCACGGAGCGGGCGGGCCAAAACTCCTAAAAATACAGCTTTAGCGCGAGCTGAATTTCGCGCGAGGTGCGCTGGAAAAAGGCCGGGTTTCCGGCGTAGTTCAGCGTGCCCGCGCCGGAAACGCCGACGGTCGCCGCGCCGGCCGTCGCGCCCGACTCGTTGGGATTGTCGAACTGCGGCTTGTTGAACAGATTGAAAACCTCGGTGCGGAATTCGAGGCGCGTGGCTTCACGCCACGGCAGCGGGATGTTCTTGAACAGCGAAAGGTCGACCTGGCTGGTCCCCGGCCCGACGATGATGTTGCGTCCGGTGTCTCCGTAGGTGTAGGTGGCCGGCGCGGCGAAAGCTGCCGGGTTGAACCATTCGGTGGGGCTCGGATTGGCGACGTGCCAGTCGCCGATGACATTGGCCCGCTGCGTTCCTCCGCCGGAGCCTTCGGTATTGGTTCCGGAGTTGACAGAGAACGGCGATCCGCTCTGGAACGTGTCGATGCTGTTGAATTTCCATCCCCCGAAGACGTAGTCCATGGGACCGGTCCAGTCGTGGCCGATCCATTTTCCCTTGCCGAAGGGAAGCTCGTAGCTCCAGCTCAGAACCAGGCTCTGGCGGATGTCGAAATCGGAGGGTCCGCGGTCGCACACCTCGCACAAGGGGTTCTGCACGCCGCCGCTCGCGGTGGTGCTGGTGATATCGATCGAGTGTCCCCAGGCGTAGGAGGCCAGGAACGCGAGGCCGTGCGAAAAACGGCGCTCGCCGGTGACCTGAAGCGCGTTGTAGGCAGTGCTTTCGCCGTGGGAGATTTCGGTGATGGTCGAAAACAGCGGATAGGCGCGGCGGTTCGCGGCGCCACCCGAGCCGGGAACCGGCTGGTTGATGTTGGGATAGATGGTGAGATGCTCGCCGTCGGTGTTCACGTAGGCGACGGTCAACACGGTGTCGGAGGTGAGCTGCTGCTGAAGCGAAATGTTGGCCTGGCGAACCTGCGCGTCGGGATCGTTGCGCGGGAAAAAGCTAACGCTGCTGCCCAACGTCGCAAAATTACCGATCGGCTGATACGGCAGGAATCCGGCCGAAAGCGGGGTGAAACCGCTGGCGACGCCGTTCGAGAAGATGGCGTCCACGTTGTTGGTGATCGCCAGGTTGCCCGCAAACGGCGCATTGTTGTTGCCGAGCGAGTTCACGCTCTCGCTGGTGAAATCGTAGAAGATGCCGTAGCCCGCGCGCAGCACGGTTTTCGACGCCAACTGGTACGCCAGTCCGATACGCGGCTCAAAATCGAGGTAATTGGCGTTGTACATCGTGTCCTGCGGGATCTGCGGCGAACCGACGGGGAAGATGTTGTCGAGCGCGGGCACGAAGTTGGCCAGGCGGTTGTGAATTTCCATCCAGGGCGTGGCGAGCTCCCAGCGAAGTCCGGCGTTGAGCGTCAGCTTGTCGGTGATGCGATAGTCGTCCTGAATGAACAGGCCGTGCTCCCAGCGGCGTGTTCCGGTTTCCTGCCACACCGACAGGGCGGCGGAGGCGTCGAGGCCGAGCAGGGCGTCCGCCATTCCGCTTCCGGTTCCGTTCGCGGAAGCGGGGTTCTGCGTGAACTGGCCGGTGAAGCTGAAGCTGCCGGAGGGGTCCGCCATCTGCACGGTGTTCATGCCGCGGCGGAACAGATCGTAGCCCCACTTGATCGAGTGGCGATCGTGAATCCAGTTGAAGTGGAAACTGACCTGCTTGTTGTTAGTGGCCTTGACGAACGGAATATTCCCCGTGCCGCCGACCGTGGAAGTGCCGGTGATCGTAAAGACGCCCACGGCCTGCCACTGATAGCCGTAGCCGTCGATTCCCGGAATTCCGATCTGGTTCATGAAATTGCTGCCCTGATTGAAATTGACTCCGGTGTTATCCAGGCGCGAATATCCGGCGCGGACGTCGGCGAGAAACGTGGGAGAGAAGACGTGGGTGTAGCCCACCACGCCCTGCGTGCCGTCGCTCGAATAATTGCCGGGGAAAATCGGGCCGCCGGAGTACTCCGGGAAGTAGCCGGGGTTCACGATATTGCCGGAATGCGAGCTGCTGTAGCGCACAAGCAACTGATCCGAGTCCGAAAAGCGGTGGTCGATGCGCACGTCGCCCTGAACCGGGAACAGGGTGCGCGGCGGATTAAAGGAGAAATTGTTGGCCAGGCCGGGAAGATTGGGCGGCGGGAACAGATTCATGATCGCCTGTCCGATGGGGCTGATGAGCGACGGCGTAATGACGTTTCCGGGGAACGGCGTGCGGGTGGTGACTCCATTCACCGTCGAGGTGCTGTAGGGGTTGTAGATGACGCTTGAAAGCTGGCTGAAATTGCCGCTGACTTCCTGCGGCGTGGGCACGCTTTGCAGAAAGGACTGACCCTGAATCGTGTACGTTTTCTGAATGTCCAGGAAGAAGAACGTTTTGTCCTTGATAATGGGACCTCCCAGGCTTCCGCCGAACTGGTTTTGATGGAAGGCGGGGATCTGCGGCGGGTCGAAATAATTTCGCGCGTCGAAATCGGAGTTGCGCACGAACTCGAAGGCGGTGCCGTGGAACTGGTTTCCGCCCGATTTGGTCACCAGGTTGATTGCAGCGCCGCCGGTGCGGCCGGTAGTGGCGTCGCGGGCGCTGGTCTGCATCTTAAATTCCTGAATGGCGTCCTGCGGGGGCAGCAGGATCATCACGCCGTATTCGTTGTCGATCGACTGGACGCCGTCGAAGTACGTGGTGCTGTCGCCATTGCGGATGCCGTTCACCGACACGCCCTGGAGTCCGAGCTGGTTGCTCGCCCCGCGCGACATGGTATAGCCGGTGCCGGAGCTGCTGGTGCCGGGCGCGAGATAGGT
>JASHWA010000492.1 GCA_030044325.1 Bryobacteraceae bacterium | reverse complement strand
ACGAAGCCGGTGGGAAACATCGCGAAGGATCTGCCGGGGTTGAAGCTGCCCTTCACTGCCGCGGGCGAAGCGGCGTGGAAACATAACGTGACCGCAACCATCGATCCTGAGTCTTTGTGCATCATCGGCGGAATCCCGCGCCACAACGCCAGCGGTCTTCCATTCATGATCGTGCAGAATCAAAACGCGGTCGCGTTCCTCTACTTTTACTCGTATTACCGCCTGATCCCGGTCGATGGCCGCAAACATTCCGACGACCCCGACCCGACCTTCTTCGGCGAAGAGATCGGACGCTGGGATGGTGACACGCTGGTCATCGACTCCACTGGTTTCAAGGACGACAAGGTATGGATTGACGAAAACGGCAATCCTCACAGCGACGCGCTCCACGTCGTCGAACGCTGGACGCGGCCCGATGCCGCCCACCTGCATGTCGAGACGCGGATCGAGGATCCGAAGTATTACAAGAAACCGTTCACGTACTCACGTACCTGGATCGCGGGTCCTCCGGGCCAACTCTTGAACGAGTATTCCTGCAGCGAGAACAACGTCGATCGCGAGCACCTCGGATTCGGCCCAGGCCCGATCCGTCCTGATGGGACGCGCGGATATATCGATGCCGCTCCGCTTCCGCCGCCGCCGAACCAGGTAAAAAAGCAATGACACGAGACATCTCGGTGGGACCGGTGTCAGTCATCGCCACATTCTCTCGGACGAGATTCTACCTTGGGCGACGGAGGCGAGGTAATCACTGTTCGCTACGGGAGCGGATTCCCTTGTCACCCGACGAGGCAGATCGCGTCGGCCAGGACTACACAACCGTAAGTCGGCAACTGGCGAAACTGGAAAGGCTTGGACTTGTCGGACGTGAAGCAGCTCCGAGCGATAAACGGGTACGGGAGGCCGTGATCACTCGAAGAGTCCGCGAAATGACCAATGCGATCGACAAGGCGCGAGATCGAACTCTCACGGCCACGCTAAGCGGATGGAGTCAGAAGGACGTCGCGACGCTCGCCCGCTTGCTGCGACAACTGGCCGATTGCGCATTGGGCAGGAGCCCTAACAGGGATTTCTGCTGGGGCCGAAGGGGAGAGCCCGAACCGCGCACTTCGTTTTTCAATCCACAGCCGAGGGAGCGCTGCCTCCCTCCTGCTAATTTATTAGCGCGGTGACTCCGCGCCTGCTCGCGTCACCGCAACCATTCACCGCGGAATCTGCTTCGCTATCTTGAATCCGTTGAATGGAACCCTGCTCCAAGTGCTCGCGGACCGAGAGCCCACTCAACCTTTGCGGGGAAATCATCTGGAAACCGGTGTTTCTGAATTTCGCACGCTCTTGAGACGCGAAGGCGACGAATTCACTCACGTAGGTCTTGCCAAGCCCGAAGCGAAGACACTGGATATCCTTGTTGCGCGGAAAGGGCGATGGCACGTGGCCTTCGAGCGTGCGGTGTCGGCCGTCACCGCGAGCTTTTTCGACCGCTTGCCCAGCACTGCTGTGACAGACTTGAAAATCGCGTCAAACTCGCCTTGTCAGCGCCGTACACCGGCGCCGACACGCCGGGCATTCCGACACTCATACGGCGTCTGCGGTTACCGGTTAAGAAGATCACCGCGCACCGTGCGCCGCCCGGCAGCCGGAGAGGATGAAGGATGGCGGGATGCCCTTGAAGCTGGGCCGCTGTCGCCCAAAAAACACGTACAAGGTCAGCAACGAGGATTGGGTCAACTCCCCCTAACCCATGAAAGGGCATCGCACTACCGGCAATCCCGTTCCGTATCGGCGGCGAACGCCTCACGTCCCATGAGCGGAGCGGGAATGACCAGCAGCACGGCCGAGGTGCGACGCACGACCTCTATCCTACTTCCGGCAAACGCCGGACTCCGAACGAGCGGCGGCGCCCCAGGCACTTCAAAACCGAAACTTCGCGGCCACCTGCAGCAAGCGCGGAGCGGCTGCGCTCACCACATGGCCGAAGTTGGGGTCTTGCACCTCGCCGTCCACGGCTTGGGGACCGTAGAACTGTGCGTGATTGAAGATGTTGAATGCTTCGACTCGAATTTCCAGCGTTTTCGATTCCGTAAGGCTCGTAGTCTTGCTCAACTGCGTGTCGAAATTGTCGATTCCGGGACCATGAAAAATGCGGCGCCCCGCGTCGCCCAACTGTCCCAGCGCTTCCGGAACGATGATGTTGGTATTGAACAGCGGGAGCCCGTTGCGGGGATTGGTGTTGAGGTCGAGCTTGCCGGGCAGAACTTCGGGCGTGTCGAGCAAATTATTGTTGATGCCATTTCCGAGCGTGCCCAGAAGAGAGTTGTCCGAATCGTCCGCCAGTGTCACCGGCAGGCCGGTGCTGAAACGCGTGGTGCCCGACAGGCTCCAGCCTTCCGTCAGGCGGCCGCGCCGGATATGATCGAACGGCAGCGCGTAGGTATAGGTGACCACGAAATTATGCGTCATATCCCAGGAGGAAATCGCGCGCGACAATCGCAGGTTGAATGGATTGATTTCCTCGCCGAGGTTGGACGCGTCATCGATCGATTTGGAGAAGGTGTAGCCGGCGAGAACCGTGGATCTCGCGCCGAGCGCGAACCGGTAATTCGCTTCGAGCGCGTTGTAGTTCGAATTGCCGATGGTTTTCTGCGCGGTCATCGAGCCGTAATCCGGCCCCAATCCGACGCGCGTCCCCTGAATCACCTGGCCTGAGGCGGTGGTGTACTGCGCATCTTCGCCGAACGGGCCGCAGGTGGGACTTGACGGCGCGACTTCGCTTGGCTGGCTGAGAGCGAGGCACAACGCCGGATTCCCGATATTTGTCGGAACATCCACCAGCAGATGATGGCCCTGGTTGCCTGCGTAGCTCACCGTGAGCAGCGAGCTTCCGTGGATCTGCCGCTGAATGGAAAACATGTAGTTTTCCGTGTAAGGAGTGCTGTTTCGATAATAGAAGTACGGGTCCGCGGCAATCGGGGTGACGGCCGGCCAGTCGAAGGCGGTATACGCGTTGGACGCCGACACGTTGTGCGGTGGGAATGCGAGCGGGAACGGGTCGGTGTTTTCGGTGCCATCGGCCGCGTTGATGAACGGCGTCGCCAGCAGCGGCGGCGACGGGCTCAGATAGTTGTAGCCGAAGGGAGGAACGCCGTACATCACGCCCGCGCTCAGCCCCGGAAAAGCGGTGTAGAAAATTCCGTAGCTGGCGCGGAGGCTGCTTTCTCCGGAATCGCCGAAAATCTTGCGGAGAAATCCGTCCTTAAAATTCGGTGAATACGCGAGCCCGATGCGCGGCGCGAAGTTTTTGTACTTGGTCGGCGAAAGCGTGGAGGGAATGCCCGGATCGCCGGGCACCACCAGATCCGGCAGCGCATTGGGATACAGAACCGACTGCTCTCCCGGCACGATGGTCTGGATGTTGTTGTATTTTTCCGACCACGGCCGGATCAGGTCCCAGCGCAGACCCAGGTTGAGCGTCAGATTGGAGCGCACGCGCCAGCTATCCTGCACGAACGCGCCTAGGTAATGGTCGCGGAGATAGAATCGCTGACCGGTGGTCTGCGTAAAGTTGCTCGGGAACCCCAGCAGGAAATCGGCGAAGGGATTGCCGGTTTCGGTTCCGCTGATGATGAAGGTCCCGTTAAAGGTCGCGTTGGGATTCTCGTTCACCTGGTCGTCGTGATACTGCACGCCGAACTTGAAGGTGTGGGTCCCGATCACCTTCGACACCGTATCACCCGCATACAGCGTGTTGTTCCACTGATCCAGATTGGTCACCGGCACGCCCATCACGAATGACGGGAAAACGATGTTTTCGACGCCCTCGAACTGCGGCGCCTGCACCACGATCCCCGGCGTTCCCACGCCCGTGACAAAGCCCTGCGATTGCAGACTCACGCCCAAGCCGCCACGCGGCTGGCCGATGTCGTTCACATTGCGCAGAAAGCCGAGGCGCAACTCGTTCACGAGCGTCGAACCGAAAACTTTAATGTCGCCGATGCTCCATTCCTGCGCGCGACCTTCGGTGAGCGCGTCGAAACCGGGGATGGTCGCGCCACCCTGCTGGCCCGGATAGGGATTGTCGAGCGAGTAATCGTCGACGAAGTAATAGCCGGAAATCGCTCCGATGCGCGTATTGGCGTCGATGCGGCTGCCGGCTTTGTCGTCACGCACCGTTTCCGGATAAGCGGAGGTCTCAAACTGGTCGGTGCCGATATTCGGCAGCGGAATGTACTTCAACAGATTCTGCGCCGGCACCGACCATGCGCTCTGCGGGATGATCGCGTTCGGAAAAACGCACTGGATCGAACTGGTGCAGTTGGACGTGTAATAAGGCTCGCCCGCGGTCACGCCATAACCAAGTTTTTGCGTCAAAAGCTGCGCGATATTTTCCCCGCTGACCCTATAGGGGTCCTCGGGCGATCCGCCGATGAAAAACGTGCTTTCGGCGTCGCTGAAGTTGCCGGTCCGCTCGGCGTCGGAAAGCACGGTGGTCGCAAGAGAGGAGATGCCTTCGATGGTTCGTGTGCCCTGATAATCGAGAAAGAAGAACAGCTTGTTTTTCAAAACCGGCCCGCCGAACGTGCCGCCGAACTGATTCTGCTGATAGGGCGCCACCGTGGGGCTGAAAAAATTCCGCGCATCGAGACCGGTGTTGCGCAGAAACTCGAACGCGTCGCCGTGAAACGCGTTGCTCCCGGATTTGGTGATCACATTCACCATCCCGCCGTTGTAGTTCCCGTATTCGGGATCGAAATTATTGGTGAGAACCCGAAATTCCTGGATGGAATCGAGGTTCGGAATCACGCTGGTGCCGCCATTCATGTGCTCCTGCACGTCGACGCCGTTGACCATGAACCCGTTGGCGGATTCGCGCTGGCC
>JASHWA010000491.1 GCA_030044325.1 Bryobacteraceae bacterium | reverse complement strand
GGGCGCCGGAGCAGGCGCCGGAGCAGGCGCCGGAGCGGGCGCTGGCGCCGCGGCGGGCGGCGCGGCTTTCGCCATCAACGGCGGATTTTCCGCAACCACCGCCTGCAATTTCGGCCTGCCGTACAGGAACTCTTCGCCTTTCAGATCGCCGGGATAAAACCAGTCCTTGATCGCTTCCGGCGCGCCGGCCACGCGTTCTTCGAAATTGATGACGGTGTGGCTCGACGGTTTCATGCGGTATTTCGGAATCGCGATGGTGGTGGCGAAAACGTGATCTTCGCGCTTGTTGAAAAATTGAACCACGTCGCGGTTGCTGCGAAAATCCACCAGCCTCATGACGTAGGTCCCCGCCGGCAGAACCGTGCCCGGAACTTCCACCGGCTCGTTGAAAGTCACCACGGTGCGCTTGTTGTACTCATCGCCGCGCGCCAACGGCGCGCAGACCAACAAGATCAAACCAGCCGGAATGCTCAGCCATCGAATTTTCATTGCGTGAAGTTCTCCTCGATTTCCAGAGTAGGTTGGCCCGGCCGGCTGGAACGATACCCTTCGGGCTTGATCACGTTGTTTCGGCGCAGCGTGTCCCCTGCGCACGGGATGGTTCCCGCCGCCGTCAATCTGTATCCTGGGTGTGCGCCAGACGACTATCCGTCGCCGCCCCCCTCCCGCCGCCGCGGCAGAAAACTCCACAACACGATCAGCAGCATCGTGTCTTCCAATTCGCAGAACAGGGTGAAGTGCCGCGCAGCCTCCATCGCGTCGGCAAGGCTGCTCACTCCTGCGTCCAGAAGCAGCGCGATGGTGAACCACACCGCGGCCCACCGCCACCTCCCGCGCGCCCGAACCACAAGCAGCGCCGCGATCGCCAGCGTCACTTCGAGGAACCGGACCCCGTGCCTGGCCAACACCCGTGCGCGCAATCCGCTCCATTCGGCGAACGCGCGGCTGCGGGCGAACGGAGGCAGTCCCTCGGATGGATCGAAGTTCCCGTAGATCGGCCGCGTTGCTCCCGCCTGCGAGAACGCGCGCACAACCAGACCCCAGGTGCGCACCGGATGACGAACGTAAAATCGCGCAAGCGTGGCGCCGTTCACCCGCGCGGCGAATTGGTTGGTGAATTCAGCATCGCGGAATCCGCCATTGGAAGAATAAGCGGCGGTGCCCGAATAGCAGACCCAGGCGCGCTCGAGCCCCAGCCCGGCAAGATCGTCCGCCGGCGACGATGAGTGCGGCAGCAAGCCGAGAAAGATGACGTTGTACCAGGAATTCCGGTGGTAATCGGAATTGACCGCCGTAAGCGTCCACATCGCGGCCCCCAGCGCGCCGGCGATTCCCAGCCACGCGATTCGCGCGGAGCCGATGCGATTCCGGTACACAAACAGCAGCCCCGCGATCGGAATCGCGAGCAGGGCGTGCTGCGGCTTCGCTCCCGCGAGCAGCGTGCCGCACAGCGCCAGCCCCGCGGCGTCCCATCGGCTTCGCCACAACACGCCGCGTGCGAAAAATACGGCCGCCAGCGGCAAAAATACCAGCGCCGCTGCGTCCATATAAAAGCTGTTGAAATTGGCGACGTACAGCACGTCGCACAACACCACCGCGATCGACAACAGCACGGCGATTCGCGCCCGCGGACCGAAGAAATGGACCAGAACCGGAAGCAGCAGCCACACGCTCGCAAGGAACAATGCTCCGTGGATCGCACCCATCAGGCGGATATCGAAATCGCCGGTCTTCGAAAGGATCGAGGACGCGCCGGCCGCGGCGATGGCCAGCAGATTCTCCGTCGTGCGGAACTCGGCGTGGTATTCATAGCGCGCATCATGATGAAATTTGACCGGCGCGTAGCGCCCCTCCAGTTCCGGCGGATATCCGATCGAAAAATGCCCCGAAATCTTGCTGAAATCGCCGTTATTCGCGAGCGAAACTACGGGTGGAATCATCGCCTGGTACACGATAATCAGGGCGATCCCGGCAAATCCGATCCTGTCCGAGCGCGCGAGCGGCGGCCTTTTCACCGCCAGCCATTATATGAAGCCGGACATCCCGATCGGCAGCGAACGTTATCAGCTCACTTGGCCCACGCGGGCATGATGTAGGAATAAAAAATCGCCAGCAGCCCCACCACCGCGGCCATGAAAACGCTGTGCCCCAGCGTGAAGCGGAACAGCTTGCCTTCCTCTTTGCGCGCCATTCCGGTGGCGGCCGCCGCGACGGCGACGCTCTGCAGGCTGATCATTTTTCCCATCACTCCGCCGCTCGAATTCACCGCGGCCATCAGCGCCGGATTCAGCGCCAGCCGGTTCGCCGTCACGGTTTGAAGCGTCCCGAACAACGCGTTGGCCGATGTGTCGCTTCCGGTGAGGAAAACCCCCAGCCATCCCAAATACGAGCTGAAAAACGGAAACGCCGCGCCCGTCGCCGCGAACGCCAGTCCGAGCGTCGCCGTCGCGCCGGAATAATTCATCAGGAACGCGAGCCCGACCGTCGCCGCGATGGTCAGCATCGGCAATGCGAGCTGCCGCGCCGTGAGCCACGTATAGTAGGCCAGCTTCGCCGGCGGAACGCGCAGCATGATCGCCGAGGCGATCACCGCGAACAGGCACGCCGTGCCCGAGGCCGATAGAAGATTCAGAGTGTACATCGCCGCGTAGTTCGATGCCTGCGGCGTGATCGGGGGCATGCGCTGCACCAGGTTGTGCAATCCCGGCCACGCGAACACGAACGTTCCCTGATTGAGCACGGCCTTCACGCCGGAGATCCCCCACAGCAGAACGAACACCACCAGCCATCCATACGGCGCCCACGCCATGAAAACCGTTCCGGCCGTGTGGCAGTGCGGCACCGATTTCGGCGCATCGCGCGGTTTCCACCTGCTCAGCAGAAGCACCAGCGCTCCCAGCGCGGCGAGCGATCCCAAAATATCGGTCAGCTCCGGTCCGATGAAATTGGAGACGCCGAACTGCACGCCCGCGAATGCCACGCCGCAAATCGCCGCGGCCGGAGCCACCGCGCGCAGCGCCTTCATCCCTCCCATCACCAAAACCAGGTACGCGGGCACGAACAGCGAAACCGGCGCGCAGATTCGCCCCACGTCGGCGGAAAGCGCGGGCATCGGAATCCCGGTGACGGTGTGCAGCGCGATCAGCGGCGTTCCGATCGAGCCGAACGCGACCGGCGACGTGTTCGCCAGCAGGCAGATTCCCGCCGCATAAAAAGGATTGAAGCCCAGGCCCGAAAGCATCGCCGCCGCGACCGCCACCGGCGTTCCGAATCCCGCCGCGCCCTCCATGAACGCGCCGAAGGCGAACGCGATCAGCAGCGCTTGCAGGCGCTGGTCGCCCGTCATGCTGCCGATGCAATCCTTGATGATCGCGAATTTTCCGGTTTCCACCGTCAGCCGGTACAGCAGAATCGCCGTGAACACGATCCACCCGATGGGGAGCAGTCCGTACGCCGCGCCGTACAGCGTCGCGCTGAACGCCAGGCCCACAGGCATTCGATACGCGGCGATCGCAACCACGCCCGCCGCCGCCAGCCCCGCAAGCGAGGAGATCCACGCGGGCTTGCGCAGCACGCCCAGCAAAATCAGCAGCGTGAAGATCGGAAACGCGGCGACCATGGCGGACAGCGCCAGGCTGCCGCCGAGCGGGGAGTAGCTCTGCGCCCACATGTCCGTACCATCTTATACTCCCTGCTCACGTACACTGGTATCGACATGTCCAAACAATACTCGGCAGCGCCCGCGATGGCGATCGACACGAACAAAAAATACACCGCGACCATCCACACCTCGCGCGGCGAAATCGTATGCGAGCTGTTCGCCAAAGACGCGCCCAAAACGGTCAACAATTTCGTATTTCTGGCGCGTGAAAAATTTTATGACGGCACCGTGTTCCATCGCGTGATTCCCGATTTCATGATTCAGGGCGGCGATCCCACCGGCACCGGCCGCGGCGGCCCGGGCTATCGCTTCGAGGACGAAACCAGGGGCAATCCGCACAAACACCAGGTGGGGACGCTGTCGATGGCCAATGCCGGGCCGAACACCAACGGCAGCCAGTTCTTCATCACGCACGTGGCGACCAATTGGCTCGACGGGAAACATACGGTCTTCGGAAAGGTGACCAAGGGTCAGGATGTCGTCGACTCCGTCAAGCAGGGCGACACGCTGAACAGCGTTACGATCAGCGAGTCGTAGTGCTTGCTTATCAATACGATACGTGGGTTTGGGTTCGTTTTTTAATTTCCCCGCCGATCAATTGTTCGCTCCGCCGGATGAAGTGGGCGGGCGCTGCACATCCTCGAGATTCAGTGCGTTAACGTCGGTGATGATTTTCGCGTAGGCGCGCGTGATGGCGGCCAGGGCTGTGGGCGGGATGATCTCCGGCGTTTCGAAATCCGAATGCCAGTAATAACCCGTATCGATCACCTGCATGGAGGGTGCGAGGTTCTGATAGCGGCCCATTTCGCCGGCCGCGGCGCGCTCCGGCTCGGCGTAAGTCGCCACTCCGAACTCCTGAAACGCGTTGACCACGATCTGTTCCAGCTTGTGGCTGCCGCCCACGTACCAGGTTTGCGGGCTGGTGCCGTTGGTCTTGCGGATCACGCCGTTCGATAAGACCAGCTCTTCGTCGGCGGTGTGTTCGCAATTGATCAGCAGCGCGGTTTTCGAGAAAAACTCCTTGTGTTCGGCGAACCATTTTCCGCTCAAGGCTGAGCCGTCATGATGCCCGCTGGTTCCCGCAAAGATGATCGTCCGGCGGCGCTGGGATTGCGGAATTTTCGCGAAGTATTCGGCCAGGCCGATCATCGTGGCGACGCCGGTTCCGTTGTCGTTGGCGCCCTGAAACCACGCATCGCGATGCGCCACGATGACCACGGTTTCATCGGTCGCCCCGGGTAGCGTGCCCCACACCGTGGATGTCTTGAGATTGGGAACCATGTTGACCGCGAGGCGAATCTTCACGCGAGCGGGAGTTGCGCCGGCGTGATCGATCATGGCGCGGGCCGCGACGCCGTCCTGAAGCCCCAAAGAAAAGGTGGGAATCGAAACCCCCACCGGATAGAATTGCGTGCGGATGTTGCCGGGCACGGCGAGAATCGAGAAAATGGCCGCCGCGCCGCGATCCGCGATGCGCTTCCATGCCCGGTTGGAGATGGTCGCGTGACGCGAAAAATAGTCGGTGGTGTAGAAGAACACCGCTTTACCCTTCAGATCGCGCGCATCGAGCTCGGCGTCGGTGGCGAGGCCTGCGTCGACGGCTTCAAGTTCGAGCCCTTCCGCCGGAGTCGCCTGGGTGCGATAGGTGGGCTGAGCGGTCTGGAGGTCAAGCGTCGTTCCGCCCGCTGACGCCGAAACCGTCCAGCTCTGGGGCATCCATTGTTCGGGCAGATCGAAGGATTGCTGATGAACTTCGGACAGTCCGATCGAGCGGAATTTTTCTTCGAGCCACCGGGCGTTGTCCGCGTCGGCTTCCGTGCCGCTGATGCGTCCCCAGAACTGCGGATGTCCGTTGTCGCGGTAATGCAGCGAAATATTGGCCTGATCGACCACGTATTGCTTGAGATGTTTTCCGTCGATCGAGGCGTAGGACTGCTCGGAGGGAAGCAGGCGCCAGTTGATGTAGCTGTCTTCGAGAACGTACAGCGGTTTGGTTTGCGGCGCTTGCGCGTGAACGGCGCCGGCGAAGATCGCCAATAACAGGATCCGGCGGGGCATGATGGACCTCCTTAGCGTCTAAGCGTATCACTGGTTGGTAGAGCCCGGCCGCGCGCCGGCCTGCCAGGCGGGGAGCGTCGTCTCGCAATCTTAGAGGCCAATCAGAAAGACAAACAATTCCGGCTTTCGGATTTTACTATTTTCGGTATACTAAGCCCTGGAAAACCCTAAAACGCAGGAGGGTGTAATGAAGTTTGCACTTTGTGCCTGTCTCCTCATGCCGATGCTGAGCTTCGCGCAAACAGGAATTGACTTGAAAAAAGAGGAGGCCGCGATCCGCAACCTCATCGCGCACCCGGATCAGATCAAGACTACCAATGACGCGATTCTTTGGAGCGGCGCTGAACCGCGGC
>JASHWA010000490.1 GCA_030044325.1 Bryobacteraceae bacterium | reverse complement strand
CTGGTGATCAAAGAAGATCCCAATCACGGAACCTACGCGTCGGGCAAAATCGGCCACGCCCACCGCACTCTGCGGCTGACCACAGCCGACGGCAACATCCGCTTACACAAAACGCATCAACCGTTGTGACTCTGTCCCGGTGAAATCCGCCTGAACGCGTTCATCACCGGTCAGTGGCCAGTGGTCGGTGGCCGGTGGCCAGTGAAATCATTCAATTTTTGCGTGGTTGGGTTCTCATCGCTGTCCGCGATGTCCGATTACCGCAGCCACAGGACCATCTGGTCTTCGTCAACCCAGGCGCCGTCCACGGAGAGCGCGTGTTTTTCGCGGCCGTAGCTTTCAAATCCAAGAGATCGATACAGCCGTTGCGCGGCGATCTGATGGATCGAAACGGTCAGCATAATTTTCTCGACGCCCGGATTGGACCTGACGCGCTCGATGAGCGTGACGAGCAGCGCGCGCGCGACACCCTGATTGCGCCAGGTGGGCTGAACGTAAACTCCCCAGATGACTCCCTTGTGCCGGCTCTTGTGCCGCATGTTGCGCGCGAATCCGGCCATCCCCACCAGTTGCCCGCCCGGCGCGAACGCGCCGATCACGAATTGGTCTCCGGAAGAGGAAGCGAGCCGCCGCTCGACCGCCTCGACCGGCGTCGCATCGTGCTCGGCGAGCGATTCGGCGAACGCGCGCGGCTCCATTTCCAGGCGTTCACGGCGCAGCCCCTGAAACGCATCCAGATCGGCGCGGGTCAGCGCCCGAATCTCCATTCGATCAGTTTACTTGAACGCTCGATACGGTTCCGTCCGTGAGCCGCACCAGGCCGACGTCCGAGGATTGGGTGGTGAAGTGGAACGTCTCGACCAGGTGGCCGCTATCGACCATCATCAGATGGATGGCCGGAAATCCAAGCTTCAACAACTCGGCGCGATGCATTCCCACGGCGATTTTCTTGAGATCCTGCGCCGTGGCTTGCGGCTCCGGCGGCGGAGGAATCGCTGCGGCAGCCAGGCGCTCGGGAGCCGGTTCCGGCGAGCGTTCGGGCGTGGGCCGGGTGTGATGCGAAACGTGATGCGCAAGCGGCGGAGGCGGAGGAACGGAGGGGGCCCGGTTGCGAGCGCCCTTCGAATGCGGCACCCCTGGACCAACCTCGAACATGGGTTCTTCGCCGGTGGACGGATCGGCCGCCGCATTGGCACGCTCCGGGCGCCGTTCCGCTTTGGGCGCGTCGGCCGCGGCCGCTTTCGACGTGGCTCTGTCCACTTTATTGAAAATGTTGGTCAGCGCGTCGCTGGCTGTCTTGCCCGCGACTCCGCCGACGGTGCCGCCCGCTGCGGCTGCGGCGTGTTCCACCAGCGATTGTCCCGCCGAATGCGCCGCCACGCTAAAGCCCAGGATTATGACCAGGGCCATCCCTTTCATATCCAGTACCTCACAAATGATCCTAACAGGTGATCTCTTAGAGAGATACAGAACATTCCCCTTAATCCGATTACAAAAATCACCCAAGCACCACTGGTGAGTGGGTGCCTATCTGGGGTATCATCGAGGTCGCGATTTTTCTGGTTCACCATCGAATTCGGCCTGATGAATTCGCCCGGGCGGCCTGCGCGTGTACGGCAGCGGTCTGCTCAGCTCGTACGGAGAAATCGAGCATTCCATCGAATCGCCCGGCGTGCAGCGCTTCCCCATGCAGCTCGAATGGGCGATCAACCGGGGTTTCGAAATCCACCGCTACCAGCCGCTGCTGTTCATTGTCGATTCCTTCGATCACCTGTTCAGCCTGGTGGATCGGCTGGAGCAATGGATGAAGCTCGGAAGGTTGAACGACGTCGCGCCGGGCGAGCCGGAAGTGAACGAGAAGGACCTGAGAAGTTTCTTGAGCTAGCGGAAGGCCGCCACCCATTCCAGTCCGCAGTCCCTATTCCCGTTCCCCCTTGCCGCGATACCATAGGAGCTTATGAGCGAACTCGTAAATTACACCAAACAGGGCGAGATCGGCGTGATCACGATTGAAAATCCGCCGGTGAATGCCTTGAGTCCGGGCGTCCCGGAAGGGATTGCGGCCGGAATCGAAGCGGCTGCGAACGATTCCGAGGTCAAAGCCGTCGTGCTGATCGGCGGAGGGCGGACGTTCATCGCCGGCGCCGATATCAAAGAATTCGGGAAGGTGACTTCGGGAGAGAAGCCGCGATTTTCGCTGAATTCGGTGCTGGAAAGAATCGAGAATTCGTCCAAGCCCGTGGTCGCTGCGATTCACGGGACCGCGTTCGGCGGCGGTCTGGAAACCGCAATGGCGGCGCATTATCGCGTGGCCGTCCTATCGGCGCAGGTGGGGCAGCCGGAGGTGAAGCTGGGGATCATTCCGGGCGCGGGCGGAACGCAGCGGTTGCCGCGCCTGGCTGGCGTCGCCAAAGCGGTCGAGATGTGCGCCTTCGGAGAGCCGATTGACGCCAAGACAGCTTTGAGCGCCGGAATCCTCGATAAAATCGTCGACGGCGATCTGCTCGCCGGCGCCGTGGAGTTCGCCAAAAATGTCATCGGAAAGCCCGCGCCGAAGACTCGCGATCGGAATGAAAAACTTCAGGACGCGGCGGCGAATACTGCGATCTTCGCGCTCGCTCGCGAGCAGGCGCGCAAGACGCGCCGGGGTCAGATGGCGCCGCTCGCCGCAATCGACGCGGTGGAAGCAGCCGCCAAGCTCCCGTTCGCCGAAGGTCTGAATCGCGAGGCGGAAATTTTCCGCGTGTGCCTGTTCTCGACGCAATCGAAAGCTTTGATCCACGCCTTTTTCGGCGAGCGCGCGGTGGCGAAAATTCCCGATATTCCGAAAGAGACGAAAACCTACGAGATCCAGCGAGCCGCCGTGATCGGAGCGGGAACCATGGGCGGCGGCATCGCCATGAACTACGCGAACGCGGGCATCCCGGTGATCGTCAAGGAGACCGCGCAGGACGCGCTCGACCGGGGCATGGCGACGATCCGCAAGAATTACGAAAATTCCGTGAAAAAAGGCCGCTTTTCGCAGGGGGTGATGGATCAGCGGATGGCGTTGATCACGCCGCAGTTGAGCTACGACGGCTTCGAGCAGGCCGACATCATCGTCGAAGCGGTGTTTGAGGGCATGGCTCTCAAGAAGCAGATTTTCGGCGAGGTCGACGCGATCGCGAAAGCCGGTTGCGTTCTCGCGTCGAATACTTCCACGCTCGATATCGACGAAATCGCATCGGCGACCAAGCGGCCGCAGATGGTGATCGGGCATCATTTTTTCAGCCCGGCGAACGTGATGCGTCTGCTCGAAATCGTGCGCGGGAAGGCCACTTCCAAGGAAGTGATCCAGACCTCGATGCAGCTCGCGAAAAAGCTGAATAAAATCGGCGTACTTGCGGGAAATTGCCGCGGATTCATCGGGAATCGGATGATTCACTGCTACGGGCGCGAGGCGCAGTTCCTGGTGGAGGAAGGCGCCGCGCCGGAGCAGGTGGACGGAGCGATCTACGAGTTCGGGCTGGCCATGGGACCGCTCGCGATGGGCGATCTTGCGGGATTGGATGTCGGCTGGAGGATTCGCAAGGAGTTCAAGCATCTCGAAAAACCGGGAGTGCGCATTCCGCATATGGCGGACCGGCTGTGCGAGATCGGACGCTATGGACAAAAGACCGGCAAGGGCTGGTATAAATACGACGCCGAGAGGAAATCGTCTCCCGATCCGGAAGTGACCGCGCTGATCGAGCAGGTGGCCAAAGAATACGGCATCGAGCGGCGCGCCATCACCCATGAAGAGATCATCGAGCGCACCATTTACGCGCTGGTGAACGAAGGCGCGCGGATTTTAGAAGAAGGCATCGCGCTACGCGCCGTGGATATCGATATCGTGTACCTGAACGGCTACGGATTCCCGGCGTGGCGCGGCGGGCCGATGTTTTACGCCGATACAATCGGACTCAAGCATGTTTTGGCCAAAGTCGAGGAGTTCGAAAAGCGGCACGGATCGGATCTGTGGGCGCCGGCGCCGCTGCTCAGAAAGCTCGCCGAAGCGGGCAAGACGTTCGAAGGCTGGGATAAGGAGAGGGAATCGGCCGCGGGAGCGTAGGGCCCTGACTCCGCACCGTGCCACCAACCGGGAGCCGCCGCTCCGGGCCGGTATTGCGTCTCGACTAAATCCCGGCGCGGGCGCAGAGCCGACACGGCTGTAGGTCGCCGGGCGGCCTGACTGAATCCGCGTAGAGCATTTCCGAAGTGAGCGCAATGCATGTTTTCGTTGCGTGGCGCACGCTTCAGCGTGCCGCGTCGGCACCCATGCCGGCGCCCGGCGATGCTCGTCGAGACGCCATGCGTCGCCAGGACCGGCGACGCCGCACGCATGAGTGCGTGCGCCACACAAATGCTCAAAACTAATTGATCGGCGAGGTATCTGATTTCAGCCGGTTGGTGACGCGGCTCACCAGCCTGCGCGGGTCGAGCAGGTGCTGCGGGCGGAAATGGCGCTGGCTCCAGCGGTTGCCGGGGTCGAATTCGATGCCCAGAAAGTAGCCGATTTCGCGGAACACGCAGTATTTCACCACACCCATCAGTTCCCCGTTGGGGTAGCTGATCCGAAAGCTGGTGCCGAGCGGCACCGGCCGCTCCACCTGAAGGCAGGCGCCAGAGAGCGAAATATCTTCAAGATTGGCGACTCCGCGGCGGGTTCGCCCGCTCTGATCTTTCCATTGCACGTCCACAACGTCCGCGCAAAGCATTCTCGGTTCAATACGCCGGTCTAACATATCTATTTGCATCATCGGTCTCCAGATTCGGTAAGATTAGCGTTCCGGCCCTAGAGAAATTTGCCCTACTCCGATTTAAGGGGCGATTCCAGTATATTACTTTGACCATACTGGTACCATGTTCAGAAGCGAACTCACACGGTTAGTTTCGCGGCTCGGTTGGCGCGCAGTCCCGATCCACATCCTTCTGCTCGTCGCCTTCGGAGTTTTCCTGCCGTGGATGCGCGGACTCAGTTTCCTCGATCCGGTGATGCTTGCCGCTTACGCCTGCCTCGGCGTAGTGTTCGCGGCGCCGGCCGCCGCGCAGGCGTTCCTCGAACCCGCGCAATCGATGGCCGAGGTTTACGCGCGAATCGCGGTTGCGGTCTTGTACGGCGAAGCCATGACCATCGCCATGCTCGCGATCGCCTTCGCCACGTTCTACCTGCTGCATCCGATGCCGGTGTTTCCGGATTTGCCGGGGCTCGCGATCGTGAACGCGTTTGGCCTGGCGTGTTCGCTTGCGGCAGCCGCGGTTTCGGGCTGGGTCGCGATGCGATTTTCGCCCGCGGCGGCGCGCGCCTTCATGCGGCTCCTGTTCCTTGCGCTGCTGATCGTTTTCTTTTTCAAATCGCGATGGCTGCCGGAGGCTGCGGGCATGGATGCATGCTTCGCTCTGGCCATCGCGGCCGCGGCGATTCTGGCGATTCGCCGGCGAGTGGCATAATCTCTATATGTTCAAACTCGCCGGAGCGCTGCTGTTTGTTTGTTCCTCGTTCGCGGCCGATTTCGCCGCGCCGGTCGAAGGCGATTTCACCATCCACAACTTCACATTTCACGACGGCGAAACCTTGACCGATCTGCGCCTGCACTATTACACCATCGGCCAGAACAAAGATAACGCCGTGCTGATCATGCACGGAACCGGCGGCAACGGCCACGGCTTTCTTTCGCCGGGGTTCGGCGGCGAGCTGTTCGGCGAAGGCCAGCCGCTGGACGCATCGAAATATTTCATTATTCTGCCCGACGCGATCGGTCACGGAAAATCCTCCAAGCCGAGCGACGGAATGCGTGCGCACTTCCCGCGCTATTGCTATCACGACATGGTCAAAGCGGACTACCAGCTCTTGACCGAGCATCTCGGCGTGAAACACCTGCGCCTGGTGATGGGAACGTCGATGGGCGCGATGCACACCTGGGTGTGGGGCGAAATGTATCCGGATTTTATGGACGCGCTGATGCCGCTCGCGAGCGCGCCGGTCCAGATCGCGGGTCGCAATCGCCTGCTGCGCGATATGATCATGCGCGCGATCACATCGGACCCCGAATATAAGGACGGGAATTACGACCATCCGATTCACGGCCTCGAGGCCGCGCAGTACGGGCTGACGATGATGACGTCGAGTCCATTGCAGATGCAGAAACAGTGGCCCACGCGGGATAAAGCCGACGAAGGATTCGATCGCCTCATGAAGTCGGCCATGGAAAAAGACGCCAACGACATGCTGTACCAGTTCGCGTCCTCCACCGATTACAATCCGGAGCCGGATCTCGAGAAGATCAAAGCCCGATTAATCGCGGTCAATTCCGCCGATGACGAGGTGAATCCGCCGGAGCTGGGAATCATGGAGCGCTGCATTGCACGGGTGAAAAACGGCCGCTACGTCCTGATTCCCACAAGCGATCAGACTCGCGGCCACGGCACGCATTCGATTCCCAAGCTGTGGAAGCAGTACGTAGTCGAGCTGCTTCAGCGGTAGTGGGTAGTGGCGGGCAGCGGCGGCGCGTAGTGGGTAGCAGGTAATGGGGAGCCGAGACGAACCCCGCTCCCTACTTCCCGCTCCCTACTTCCCGCTCCCTACCACCCACTCATCACTGTTGCACCGGATATTGCGCCTGGAGGAGCCCAGACGCGAAACTTAAGACGCAGCCAAGAGTCAAGTGGACTTTTCGTAAACTCCGGCCCGTTGTTTTCCCTCGATTTAAGAGGTTGCTCAAAAAAGGGGACTGACACGCTTTTTCGCGGCACTATCTCGCTTCGATTCCGTCTCCGTCGGGGGCGAAAAAAGGCTGTCTGTCCCCTTTTTTTGAGCAACCTTGTTAAAGCACTAGAGCATACAGCAGGCGGTCCGCGCTGATTTTTCTGACCGGCGGCGAACCGCACGAGGCAGATTCACGCTTCGATGACGTTTCCGGCGCAGATTTTGCGCATTGCTAGTAAAGAAAGGATCTTGAATATTAACAGGAGGGCATTGTATACTGCACCTGCCCGTCGTAGTTTCGTTTTGGAGGGGGGATTCCGACGTTATGACCCGTTCTGTTTTATTTTGCCTGGCGTGCGTTGTCGCTGCCGCGCAGGACAAAGCCGCTATTCAAAAACAGCTTGAATCTACATACAATGTGACGCAGGCGACCGCGGACCGGACCGATATTGTCACCGCGGGCTCGATTCTGGTGTTGCAAAAAAGTAATCTTCTGATGACGGACGCGACCAAATCCGACCTCAACCAGAACAAATATCAGGACGGAAAGATCACGCAGAACGCGATCGGCAAAACCTCGCGCTTTTTGAGCCGCCTTCCCGGCGCGGGCGCTCCGCAGGCGGGCGCGACGCGTACCTTCGTTAAAGGCGAGAAGATGTGGGTGACCAAAATCGAGGTCAAGGACAACGCGGTGGTTTTCGAGTTGTTTACGGACCAGATCGGGGATTACCGCTATCGCGCGCTGCTTACGTTTTTCGGAAAAGGGTCGCTGCCCGGCGCGGACGAGGTGACCAAGACTGTCGCGGAGGTTTTCACGGTCCAGCCGGCCGACAACTCGGCTGCGGGAGGTCAACAGCAGCAGGCGCCTGCCGCACCTGCCGCCGGTGCCACGCCTCCGGCCAATGCCGCGCCGCCGCC
>JASHWA010000489.1 GCA_030044325.1 Bryobacteraceae bacterium | reverse complement strand
CGCATCTGGCGCGGCGACGGCAACTCCGGAAATTTTGTCGACTACAGGACGGAAATCGAATCGGGCATGGTGGTGCTCGACGTGGTGCACCGCATTCAGGCCACGCAGGCGAACGATCTCGCGGTGCGCTGGAATTGCAAGGCGGGGAAGTGCGGGTCGTGCTCCGCCGAAATCAACGGCAAGCCGAGATTGATGTGTATGACGCGCCTGAGCCAGATTCCGCTCGATCAGCCGGTGACCATCGAGCCGATGCACACCTTCCCGCGCATCAAAGACCTGGTGACCGACGTCAGTTGGAATTATCGGGTGAAGGAGCGCATCCCCAAATTCGCGCCGCGCAAGCCCGACGCGCCGGATGGAACCTGGCGCATGCAGCAGTCCGACGTCGATCGGGTCCAGGAGTTCCGCAAGTGCATCGAATGCTACCTGTGCCAGGACGTGTGCCACGTTCTGCGCGAGCATCACCTGCACGACAAGTTCATCGGCCCGCGATTTCTGGTGTACACGGCCGCGCTGGAGATGAATCCGCTCGACACCGCGGACCGGCTGGGCGATCTGCGCGACAACTGCGGCATCGGATATTGCAACATCACCAAGTGCTGCACCAAAGTTTGCCCGGAAGAGATCAAGATCACGGACAACGCGATTATTCCGCTAAAGGAGCGCGTAGTGGACGAATTCTACGATCCGCTGCGGCGGCTGTTCAAGATTTTCGGGTGATCGGGCTATTCTTCGAGCTCGCTTTCTTCCGGCGCATCGGTCGGGCTGGCGAATTCGAGGTGATAGCCGTCGGGATCGGTGAGCGGAACCACCCACAGACGGTTTCCGACGAAGGGACGTTTTCGCGGCTCGATTCCGCGCGACTTGAATTCGCGATACAGCGCCAGCGCATCCTCGCACGTGAAGCTAAGCGACACTCCCGTGCCCAGCGTTTCCTTGGGCCGCCGCTCCGGCAGGAATTCCTGAAGCATGAGCGCCACGCCTCCGCGCTCGAGCCGGCACCAGCGAATCCTGCCATCGGGTTTGTCTTGCGGGCGGTCGGGAATCCACCACCTCATCATTTCAAAGCCCAGCCCGACAACATAAAAGCCCAGGGAGCTTTCCATATTGGTGACTCCGAAGAACGGGACCGCCTGCTTGACGTTGGCGTGAGGCATGTTTTCATTTTCCGATATAGTAGTCGCATGTTCGAGTTGAAGCCTATCTCCCGCGATGCGATTCCGGAAGCGCTCGCGAAAGTGGAACGGTATCGTCTTTTGAACGAACCCTGGCAGGCGGAAAGCATCTGCCTGGATGTGTTGCGCGTGGATCCGGAAAACGCGCAAGCGCTGGTCATGCTGCTGCTGAGCCTCACCGACCAGTTCGGCAACGGCGTTTCGCAATCGCGCGCCCGCGAAGTGCTGCCGCAGCTCAGAAGCGAATACGAGCGGGCTTATTACGCCGGCATCATCGCCGAACGCTGGGCCGACGCGCTGTTGCGGCAGGGCGCGCCCGGCGCGGGATTCACCGCATACCAGTCGCTGCGCGAGGCGATGGAGCATTACGATCGCGCCGAATCGCTGAGGCCGGCGGGAAACGACGACGCGATCCTGCGCTGGAACACCTGCGCGCGAATCCTGATGCGCAACCGCGAGCTGCGCCCGCGCGGCGAGGAACAATTCGAGCCGGCGTTTGAAGACTAGGGGCGTGTCGCAGACCATTCGTTAACAGGCGACCCCCCCAATGGTCTTACAGTGATTCGCGTAAGCGGGCCTAAGCACAAAACCCGCTCGCGCGGAGCTCGAATCGGGCCGATGGAATCGAGTGGAATGCTCGGCGACGATATTGTGCGAGGTCTGCGGGTCGGCGGGATTCTGCTTGCGCTGCTGTTCGGCGGCGTCGCCGCGTACCGGATTTCACGCGAGGTTCCGCGCGAGATTCCGCACGACCCTCCGCCTCCACCGAAACGCGCGCGGCCGGCCGCTGCGGCTCGCGATATCTGGTCGGGGCCCGCGATTCCGCCGCCTCCGCCGGCGCGCCGAGCGGCGAATCGCGTGGCCGCGCCGCTGAGGAAGCCTCCGGTTGTAAAGCCGCCCGCAGCGAAAACGGAGGATCCGCCGGCGAGCGCGGTAGAGAATCCTCCGGTGGTAGCGAAGCCCGCTCCCGCCGCGGTCGAACCGGTGATCGCGATTCGCGATTCTGAAGACGAACCGGCGGCGAAACCGGAAAGCCGCGCCAAGAGAGCGATCAAAGCCGTGGGACGATTTCTGCGCCTGGTTCCGCAGCCGCAGTACGTGCCGCGGTGATCAGGTGATCTCCGCGTTCAATTCGCCTGCCGCGAGGCGAATCCTCACCTCCGATCCGGCGGGCGCGTCCTGCGGCGACTTCACTACGCGGCCGTCGCGCTGCACGATCGCGTAGCCGCGCTCGAGCGTCTTGAGCGGGCTCAACTGGCGCAGGTGCGCGTCGAGTTCGGCGAGCGAGCCGCGCGCGCGGCTGAGCCGCAGCCGCATACGCTGTTCGAGCGAGGCTTCGCATGCGTCCAGCCGCTGCCCGATGCGCGCGAAACGAAGGCGAACGTCCTGCTGCGCGACGCGCCCGGCGAGCGAATCGAGTTTCCGCCGGCGCGAACCGGCGATCGCGCGCCAGAGGTCGCGCAGACCGTAATCGAGCTCGTCCACTTTCTGCATCTGCTTGCCGATGGCCCGATGCAAGCGCGCCTGATCGACGGCCAGCGCGTGAAAGCGGCGCCCGAGCAGCGCCAGGTGCAGCCGCATGGCCTGCCGCAGCTTGATCTCGCAGCCGCCGACGCGATCCTCCACGCTTTCGCGCGTCACGATCACCAGTTCGGCCGCCGCCGAAGGCGTGGGCGCGCGCAGATCCGCGACGAAATCGGCGATGGTGAAATCGGTCTCGTGGCCCACCGCGGAAATCACCGGAACCGAGGATTCCGCGATCGCGCGCGCCAGCGATTCTTCATTGAACGTCCACAGATCTTCGAGCGATCCGCCGCCGCGCGCGACAATCACCACTTCCGCCCATCCCGAGCGGCTGAAATACTCGATCCCCGCGACCACCTGCTCGACCGATCCTTCGCCCTGCACCTGCGCCGGATAGATTCGGATGTGCCGGCCGGGAAATCGCCGCTCCAGAATGTTCAGCATGTCGCGAATCACCGCGCCCGAAGGCGACGTCACGATTCCGATGCGCTCCGGCATCGCGGGGATGGGCCGTTTTCGGGACGGCTCAAAGAGCCCCTCCATCGCCAGTTTCTTTTTCAACTGCTCGAAGGCGAGTTGCAGCGCGCCGTGGCCCTGCGGCTCGATGGCATCGACGATCACCTGCACTTCGCCGCGCTGATCGTAAACGTCGATGCGCCCGCGCACCAGCACCGCGATCCCGTCCTGCGGTTTGAACTTGAGATAGCGCGCGGTCATGCGATAGCAGACGCAGCGAAGCTGGGCCTCTTCATCCTTGAGCGTGAAGTAATAATGACCGCTGGGCGGAAGCTTGGTGCCGGAGATTTCGCCGGACACCCAGATGTCGCTGAACTCGCGCGCGAGCGTCGTGCGCATGGCGGCCGTCAGCTCGCTTACCGAATAAAGGTTGGGTTCCGAACCCCAGTTGAGCGCGATCTGCTCCACGTTTCAGTTTAGGGCTTTGCCAGGGAACGTGCGTTGATTTCCGATTTCCTTAACCGCTCCCTGTGGTCGCGGCTCTGTGTCGGCACTCCGCTCCTCCCCGAGCCGCGACCGTAGGGAGCGGTTTAAGCAAAGCGTACCGAAAATCCGCGCGTCAGGGTTTTGTCTGGCCGCGCGGTAAAAACTCCGCCGGAATGGGATTGTCGGCGCGCTCGGCCTGCCAGTAGACGTCGACAATCCACCAGCGCGCGCCGTCGTTCATCAACTGGATACTGTTAATCCCGCGGGCAAACGGTTTCGAATCGCCGGGATTGCGGCGTGATTCGTAGGTGCTGAACAGTTGCGCGATGTTGCCGAAGGTCTCCACGCGCCGCGCGACCTCTTTTTCGAAAAATCCGGATCGTTCGAGACCCGGGCCAACGGCGAGCGCGTAGCCGTCCACCGTATAAGGCCGCGTGCCGAACTCGCCGGAGGGCTGGCGCACGGTGGGAATCAGATGCGCCGAAGGAACGAACAGGGAGCGGAAACGATCCCAATCGCGCTTCTGGCCCGCCGGTCCGGAGATCACGTCATAAAGAGCCGCGACAATCGCGCCCATCGAGCTCACGTCCTGGGTCCGCGCGCGCGAGGGCGCGTCGATGGCGACCGGGTCGCCGAAATACACCGCCGCGAGCTTCGCGGTGATGTCGGTCTGGCGCCAGCGCGTGTTGACGTTGCGGAAAACGACGATGGTCAGCTTCTCATCGGGA
Source organism: Bryobacteraceae bacterium (assembly GCA_030044325.1). GTDB lineage: Bacteria > Acidobacteriota > Terriglobia > Bryobacterales > Bryobacteraceae > Palsa-187. Next base: position 1,677 of record JASHWA010000489.1, on the reverse strand, counting down.
TAATAGGCAAGATCCGTGTTGAAGCCGTCGATCCCGCCGCTGTGCTCGATCATTTTGCGGCCATGATCGTCTCGAATGAACAGACCAAAGCCGTAGTTTCGCAGGAACGGCGTGGTCATCTTCACGAGCGAAGCGGGCTGCAAAATTTTTCCTCCGAACAGAGCGAGCTCCCATTTGAGCAGATCTTCCGTGGTCGAGTAGAGGGCGCCCGCGCCCTGCGGAACGGTCATGTCGACAAAATGCGAGGTCTCGATTTCATTGTTGGAGTTCAGCAGATACCCGATGGCGCGATGGCGAATCACATGTGCGGCCGAATCGTAGCCGGTGTCCTTCAGTCCCACGGGCGTCAGGATCTGATCCTGCAAAAATTTCTCATAACTCCCGCCCGTGACCTTTTCGATCACGTACGTTAAGACGACGTAGCCGGAGTTGCAATATTTCATCTTCTCGCCGGGCTGAAATTCGAGCGGTTTGTCGCGGAACCGCGCCATGATCTCGCCGGGCGTGGTGGGGAGCGTCTGGAGCTTGGGGTAATCCGGCAGGCCGGTATAGTCCGGAAGCCCGGAAGTGTGCGTCAGAAGATTAAAAAGTGTGATTTTATCCCACGCCGCAGGCTGGTCCGGAATGTACTTTTTCAACGGGTCGTTCACGCTGAGCTTTCCCTGCTCTTCCAGCTTCAGGATCAGCACGGCGGTGAACTGTTTGGAGATCGATCCGATGCGAAATTTGGTATCGGGCGTGTTGGGGATGTCCCATTCGAGATTGGCGAATCCGTAGCCCTTGCTGAACAGGACCTTATCGCCGCGCGCGACCAGCACCGTTCCCATGAAGTGATTGGGGATGAAGGAGCGAACCGCGTCGTCCATCCGGCCTGTATCCTGCGCGATCGAAAGCGAGCCTGCCAGGGCGAAGAAAAAGAGTCTTCTGAGCATGATCCTGTATACTCCTTTTTCGCCTGCGCCGACAAGATGCGCAGTGCGTAGGGCGACAAGAATTCAGGCAAGATCGGATCAGCCGGCGCTTATCGCTCTCATTCAAATTTTCTATCCCCGCGGCGCTTCGCAACCGGCTATCCTCTAGTGATATGAGCCACGCAGCCAAGACGCCGAAAGACGTCCTCGAATACGCAAAGAAGCACGAAGCCAAGCAGGTGGATCTGCGCTTCACGGATCTGCCCGGATTGCAACACCACGTCTCCTATCCCATCAGCGAGCTTGAAGAGGACTCTTTCGAGCAGGGCTTTGGAATGGACGGGTCGAGCATCCGCGGGTGGGCCGCCATCAATGAGAGCGACATGCTGCTCATCCCCGATCCGACCACCGCTTACATCGATCCGTTTTATGAAACGCGCACGCTGGTGATGACCTGCGACGTGATCGATCCGATCACGCGCCAGCACTACGATCGCGACCCGCGCTGGATCGCACGCAAGGCCGAGATGTATCTGAAGAATTCGGGCCTGGCCGATACGGCGTATTTCGGCGCGGAAGCCGAGTTTTTCATCTTCGACAACGTGCGCTTCGATCAGAACGCGCACGAGGGCTACTACTTCATCGACGCCGAAGAGGGGCGCTGGAATTCGAGCCGGGAAACGAATAATCTCGGCTACCGGCCGCGTTATAAGGAGGGATATTTTCCGGTCCCGCCGACCGACCACTATCAGGATCTGCGCGCGGA
>JASHWA010000488.1 GCA_030044325.1 Bryobacteraceae bacterium | reverse complement strand
ATGCTGGCCGATATTTATCTGCCGCTCAAACCGCGCACCGGATGGATCTCCCACATGGGCGAGTTGAGAATGGTCACGCCGTCAATCAAAACATTTTGGCATCGATATGGTTGAATGAACTACGGCCGCAGCAGGTGACCCGCGCCGAACACGCGATCCTTTGGCGGAGTGGTCGTCTCGCCCATTTTTTCGAGCGCCACGCGATCCTTCGATTGGTCCGGCTCACCTTTCGACCATCCGCAGCCGGCCTTTCCTTTCCAGTTCAACCAATTCTCGCAGTCCGCCCGCCCGTCGAGCGTTCCCGCGCCCGTGATGGCGATATCGGATTGCTCGAACGCGTACAGGAACGGCGAATAGTTCATGCACTCAGTACCCTCCCAGCGCGAAAAAACCGCGGGAAGATAATCCTTCGGGTCGCGGCTGAAGCGCAGCGTCGCGTTTTCGGCGAGGTACAGATTCACGCGGCTCTTCAAGTGAATCGCACCGGTCAGAAAAATTCCCGGCGGGACGATCACGCGCCCTCCGCCTGCGTTGGCACACGCCTCAATCGCCTTTCGAATCGATTCGGCGCAGTTCATCACGCCGTCCGGGCGCGCGCCAAATCGGGTGATCTCGAAATCGCGATCCGGGAACACCGGTGGCTTGATCCGCGCGAGAATTTCGGCCTCCGGATCGTTTTCGCCGCGCGCGATGATCGCCACAACGGCAGTGCCGAGAAAGACGCGACGCGTCACGAGGATGGTCCTTCAAACAGATTCTGCGCCAGCCAACAGATGTACTCGCTGTTGCGCCGCCGCGTCTCTCGCACGATTGGTTCCGGCAGTGAATCCAGCGATTCTTTAAAAAAACGCCCATCCTCATCGCGGCTTCCAACCATATTTCCCAGCCAGAAAACCAGAAATAGATTGCCGTCCACGCGTCCGCGCTTCGCATCGCCGAGATACGCGCCATGCGATGCGTGGTATTCGGCCGCGAGTGCGCTCTCGGTTCCGAATGCGCCGCTCGCAGCGAATTTCTCGCAGGCCGCGGCCATGCGCTCGAACAGTTTTCGTTCAGCCGAACCCTCCGGCTGTTCGGAAAGCACGTCGAAAAGCTGCAACTGGAGCTCGCCCGAAATTTTGTAATTCACCCGGCCGTGTGTGGCCGATCCGATGGCGCGCAGCACTTCCGCCTGCTTCCCGCTGCCCGAATGAATGCTCAGAGTGCCGTCGAAGTATCGGGCGACCGCGGCGAGCTCGGCCACGCGAGCCTTCAACTCCGCCAGGGGATTTTTTTCGAATTCGCGATCGACGCGCTCCAGCAGTTCCGGCCACATTTTGTGGCCCGAGTAATGGGCGAGCGCGTCGCGCGATTCCGGATACGCTTGCCGCTTCTTGAATCCGAGATTGGGAGGAACCAGTTGCGCCGGACGCCCGCGCTCGCGCAGCCAGTGCATGTAGAAAATCAGCTCTTGGGGAGTGGTCAGCGTTTCGGCTTCATCGAGCGACGGCTCGAAATCGAACGCCGCGCCCTTTTTCGCGCGCCCGATCGCGTCATACAGATCTTCGTTCAATTTCAAGCTCGGGCCGAACTTCACCGCCAACCGTTTGATTTCACGCTCGGAAAAGCGGTAGCTCCGGTTCTCGCATTCGAAGCGGGAGGAAAACACGGCGAGCGCCCAACTGCGCTCCTCCGGTGCAAGACGCTGCTCGAACAGAGCGTCGATCTCGGCGTCGCTCCACGGCTCGGGATGGCGCGAATCGGCGCGCAGGTCAAACACTCGCGACGTATCCGTCGTGAATTTCGTATAGCCCGCCGCTTCGCGAATGGCTTCTTTCACCCATTCGATCGATTTCGCGATCGCGGCGTCATCGCTGCCGCTGACAATGAAGTGATCAGCTTCCGCGTTGTAGCTTTCGCGATAACCTTCGCGAATCGCGGCCCACAATCCGGCGTGATACAGATGGCGAATGCTCACGCGCGTGTGACCGGGCGCGGTCGGGTTCGAGCCGTCGCGCGCGGCGAGCTCTTTCGCCGTAGTCATTTCACGCGTCGCGCTCAACTGAACCGTCGACGCGAGATTTCTTCCGCTGCGCCGTAGAATTTTGTGAAAAGCGTCGAAGACCGCGGGCAGGCTGATCTCCGGATGTCGATTTCCGGCCGCGATCGCCGGCCGTTCACGCTGCGGGCGCGGAAGAAACGACGGATCGACGCGCTCGGCAAACGCGCTCAGATATGTGTAGTCGAAGGATGAAAACGGATACAGATATTGGTGCGCGGCGGAATCGACCCACGCCGGCTCGCCGATCTCCGGATCGCCGCCGGTTTGCAGAAGAAACGATCGTCCGCTGGAATCGAGCACGATATACGTTGCGCGGCCGGTTTGTGTGAGCGATTGGGGCAGCGCGCGAATGGTGTCGCGCGGAACGCCTAAATAATCGGCGGCGGCGCTGTAATCGAGAATCGAAGTCGTCATGCCGCAATCCATTTCTCAAAATTTCCACGGAACAGGCGCGCGATGTCGCGGCGGATTTCCTCGCGCGTGACCGCGCGGCCGTCGGCGGCGAGGAGCGCGTAAGCCTTTGCGAGAATCGGAACCAGCGTACGACGAGTGTTGCGCCACTTATAGATAACCTGTTCGAGCACTCGCGCGTCGCTGTGCTGCGGAATGAAGCTGGTGCCGAGCATTTCGATGCGCTCGCGCGTGATCTCCTCGACAATCGACGGATTGTTCAGAAACCACCAGCAGCCGAACGGCATCAGGTTCGAAAATTTACGCGCGTAAACGCACAGCTCGTGCTGATTTTCGCGGCTCAAGACGCTCACCAGGTATCGATTGGATGGGAAACCGGAGCACAGCCGCTCCACCGCGCGAAGGTCGGCCTTACCCACGCCGTCGCCCGCGAGCCGGATCGCAGGATTCACCTGATAGCGCACGCCGATCATGAGCGAAAGCGGCAGATTGAATTCGCGGCACGCCGGAAGAATCGCGTGCTCAATCAGGCGCCCGCGAATCGAATCTTCCGGAAATTCGAACGTGTCCGGCAGCGAAACCGCCATGTATACAGGCTGCATGCGCTTGACCCAGTCGGCAAGAAATCGCCGGACACCGGTGACCGATGACACGCGCTCGTCGGCCTGGTAACCTTTCGATTCGAGCGCACGCCAATGGTCGGGCCACTTGTTGAGAATGCGATCCAGGCGCAGCACGGGGTGAAATCGCGCATCGCGTCCCGCGCCGTTTTCCCACGCGGGAGCCTCGTCCGGATCGAGCGGATCGTTGGTCATGACCGCCTCCGAAATGCCGCCGAGCTCGAAAACGCGATCGATATGCCGGTCGAGCGATTGCGAGGCGAAGAATTCCCGGGCCTCGCCGAGATCGGACGTGGAAAGTCCGAGCGCGTGCAGCACCGCGACGACCCCGCGCGCAGCCTCGGAAACCGGCGTGTTCTCGACGAACAGCGCTTTCCAGATCGCCTTTGCTTTCTCGCGTTTCGAAAGCGCGAAATACTCGCGCGGCGTGATGGTGGATGAGCGGAACAGCTCGGCTTCAAGATAATGATAGGTGATCAGCTCATCGATGCCCCACAAACCCAGGTTTCCCAGAGATGGCATGAACAGGTGGGTGTGGACATCGATAAAGCGCGCGGCGTTGAGTTCCTGATCGACCACCGCCGGCAAATCAGCGGGAGCGACGGAAACTTGCGGAATCGTGGTCGTCGTCATAACTTTACGTAGGAATCGCGGCGTTCACGCCGGAAGCTAGGAAACCGCCGTCCACGGCGATGCACTGGCCGGTGATGAAACTGGCGGCATCGGAAGCGAGCAGAACGGCCGCTCCGGCGATCTCTTCGAGTTTTCCGAAGCGCTTCATCGGCGTGCGGCACAGCAGCTCGCGCCCGCGCTCGGTGTGATCGAGCAGATCTTTATTCAAATCGGTACGAAAAACGCCCGGTGCGATCGCGTTCACGTTGATGTTGGCCGGCGCCCATTCGACCGCGAGGCTTCGCGTGAGGCCGAGCAGCGCCGCTTTTGAAACCGCGTACGCAGCGACGCCGTTCAGGCTGACAAACGAATTGAGCGAGCAGATATTAATGATGCGCCCCCGTCCGCTCGCGCGCAGCGGTTCATAAAATGCCTGGCAGGTGCGCAGAACGCCGGTGACGTTGGTGTCCTGCACCGAATCCCATTCGCTTTCGGCCACGCTGGAGAGCGGCGCTTTCGACATGCGGCCGGCCGCGTTCACCAGAACGTTCGCGCCGCCGAACGCATCCATCACGGCTTGTCGAAACTCGTCGAGCGATTCGCGCGACCCAACGTCGGCGGCGATGCGCAGGCTTCGCCGTCCCATGCGCTCGATTTCCCCGGCGACTTGGCTGACGAGGTCTGCGCGTCGGCCCGTTGCGGCAACATCGGCGCCGGCGGCGGCCAGTCCCAGCGCGATGGCTCGCCCCAGCCCGGAAGTCCCTCCCATCACCACGGCGACGCGGCCGTCGAGAGCAATGTGACTCACTTGGACCATTCCCCAGAACTATACAGTCGTTTCAGCGGTCGCGTCAAAGCAGTTTCCCTGAAGTGAACGTTTAGAGAATCGATACTACGAAGCGTTAGATTTTCTAAACGATTCATTCAGGAAAAATCGTTTGAAACCATTGTTTGCGGCGAGTACATTCCCTGTAGTCATGCCGATGCGGCCGGGCGCGCGCCTGCGCCCTTCCGCAGACGAGAAAAGGGGTCCCAAGTATGAGGTTCAGCCGAGTCGCTGCCTTGCTCTCTTGCGTTGGCGCCGCGCTTTCGGCGCAGGAATTTCGCAGCACCATCAGCGGGGTGGTGACCGACCCCGCGGGAGGCGCGGTTCCCAACGCGACCGTCGTCGTCACGGAAACCCACACCGGAACCAAGGCCCAGACCGTCACAGATACCGCGGGCCAATACACGCTGCCGTTCCTGCTTCCGGGAACCTATGAGCTCACGGCGCAGGCGACCGGATTCAAGCGCTATGTTCGCCAGGACGTCGAACTCGCTTCCGCCGAGCATCCCGTGATCGATATCAAGCTGGAGGTCGGCGAAACCTCGCAGTCGATCTCTGTGACCGAAGCGGTCTCCATGGTCAACACCGAAAACGCGTCGATGGGGCAGGCAGTGACGGCTTCGCAGGTGGAGGATTTCCCTTTGAATGGCCGCACGCCGATGATGCTCGCACAGCTTTCGATCGGCGTGATCGCGACGGCCCAGCCTACGCTGGTGCATCCTTTCGATAATTCCGGCGCGGCGAACTGGAGTATTGGAGGAACGCCCTCGCAATATAGCGAACTGCTGATGGATGGCTCGCCCGATGCGACCTGGGACGGCCGTCTCGCCTATAGTCCTCCACAGGACGCGGTCCAGGAAGTAACGGTGAAGGCGTTCGACAACGACGCAGCGTATGGCCACACCGGCGGCGGCACCGCGAATCAGATTCTCAAAACCGGCACCAACGGATTCCACGGATCGATGTGGGAGTTCACGCAGCCTTCCGCGGTGGACGCCGTGAACTTTTTCACCAATCGCAGCGGGACCGCGGTTCCGGTGACGCACTTCAATCAGTACGGACTGACCGCCGGTGGGCCGATCCTTATTCCCAAGGTTTTTAACGGGAAGAACAAGCTGTTCTGGTTTTTCGCCTGGGAAAACCTGGACGACGCGCAGCCCAACAACAGCACGCTCTCGACTTCGACTTCAAATTTCACCACGGTCCCGACGGACGCCGAGCGGCAGGGCAATTTTTCGGCGCTGAATTACGTCCTTTACAATCCCTACAGCGCGACGCTCAACGGTTCCACGGTCACGCGCCAGCCGTTTACGAACAACACCATCCCGCCGAGCATGCTCAGCCCCGTCGCGCAGGCGTATTTGAAATATTACCCGGAGCCGAACATCGCGCCGCTGGGCGCCAACGGCTTTGACAACTACGTGAGTAATTTTCTGGCCACCGACACCTACAGCAACGAGCTCGGCCGGCTGGACTACAACACCACCGATCGCAGCCGCATCTTTTTCGATTTCCGCCACAACGATCGCGTGCAGGCCAAGAACAACTATTTCGACAACGTCGCTACGGGAACGAATCTGGCCCGCGAAAACTGGGGCGCGACCGCGGATGAAGTTTACACCCTCAATCCCACCACCGTCATCGACGCGCGATTCAACTTCACGCGCATGAACGAAGTGCATTATGAGCCGAGCGAAGGCTTCGATCCGACCACGCTCGGTTACCCGTCGTATATCGCCACGACGTCGACCTACCTGGTGATGCCCTACGTGCAATTCGGGAGCTGCGGCAGCCAGACCAGTTTTCAATGCCTGGGAGATAACAGCGCGTCGAAGGACCCATCGCAATCCTATCAGGCTTTCGGAACCGTGTCGAAGCTGATCCGCACCCACATTCTCAAAATCGGCATGGATGTGCGGCAGTACCGGCTGAACACGTATATTACAGGGAATTCGGGCGGAGGGTACACGTTCGGGAACGGATGGGTGCGCCAGGCGAGCAACAGCAGCTCGACCACGCTGGTCGGCCAGGATTTCGCGTCGTTCATGCTGGGCCTTCCCACCGCCGGGCAGTTCGATTTGAACTCCTACGGCTCCTACACGGCGTACTACTACGCCCCATTCGTGCAGGACGATTGGCGCGCAACCAAGAATCTGACCATCAACCTGGGCCTGCGCTTCGATCACGACACGCCCTATGACGAGAAATACGGACGCACCGTGGACGGATTCGATACGAC
>JASHWA010000487.1 GCA_030044325.1 Bryobacteraceae bacterium | reverse complement strand
GATAGCGCCATGGCGCCGTGCCGGCTGACCAGGCCGTAGGTGGGCCGCACGCCGGTGACGCCGCAATAGGCGCTGGGGGTGAGAATCGAGCCGCTGGTTTCCGATCCGAGCGAGAACGCGACCAGTCCCGCGGCGGTCGCGATGGCCGATCCGCTCGAGGATCCTCCGCTCCAGCGGGTAAGATCCCATGGATTGAGGCCGGGCCCGGTGAGCGAAGCCGAGGGATAGCGGTATCCTCCGCCGCCGGCGAGCTCCACCATGGCGAGTTTTCCGATGAGAATCGCGCCGGCCTTGTCGAGCTTGTTGATCACCGTGGCGCTCTCGTCGAAGATTTGTCCCGCGTAGGGCCGCGCGCCCCACGTGGTGGGATGGCCCGCGAAGGCGAGCAGGTCTTTGGCGCCGTAGGGGATGCCTTGGAGCGGGCGGTAGCGTTCGTGCTTGATCGCGTCGTCGGCGTCTTTGGCTTTACGGATAGCCTGCTGGCGCAGGATGAGCGCGAGGGCGTTGTAGCGCGGTCCGATTTTTTCGAGGCGATCGCACCAGGCGCGCGTGAGCTCCACCGCGGAAAATTCTTTGGCACGCAGCTTTGCGGTGATTTCGCCGATACTCGAGAAGAAAACGTCGTCCGGAATGGTCTTCGCCATATCAGGCCTTGAACTCAAACGCGGGTTCGGTGGCCATCGGCAAATCGACTTTTTGAAGCTGCGCGGCGTTATTGCGCAGAGCGTCTTCAGCGGAGCGGGTATCGTCGCCGGCTTCGGATTGCGGCTGGGCGCCTGCGGGAACGGCCGCCGCGGCGACCATGATGGCGAGATCGCGTCGGGTGACTTTCATGTGGCCATTATAGGCCGAGCTACTGCACGGAGATTCGCGGGACTCCCGCGTCGTTCAGTTGCTTTTCGATGGCCGGGACAGTTTTGTGGACGAGCGAATCGAGCGCGGCGGATTGTTTGTCGAACTCCTGCTGCAAATCCTCGAGTTCCTCTCGCTCGGTCGCGGTGGGAGAAAAGGGCGAGCCGCTGATCTGGCCGAAGAGCTGGGTCACCTGGCGATTGATGCGCGCCATTTCGGTTTTCACCGTATCCGATTCCTTGACGGCAGAGGCGAGCGCGTCTTTTGCCGATGCCGGTTTGTCCACTGTTTTTGCGAGCGCGTCAAGCTGCGTGTTGAGCGATTCGGCGCGCGCGTTGGCGGGATCGGTTTTGGATTCGAGCGTCATGACGGCGGTGATCAAGGAACGGCGCGATTCGATCTGCTCGGTGGTGAGCGAAACGGCGGGGTCGGCGTCGACATGAATCGGCGTGGTGTATTCGCGGCCTTCGACGGTCAGCCGCGCGACGTAATCGCCGGGGTCGACCAGGGCGCTGGTGGGACCGCCGCGCCCACCTCCGCCTGCTCCTCCGGGCGCGCCCGGCGGATTTTCGGCTTGCTGCTCGCCGCCGCGACCACCGCCGCCGCGTCCTCCGCGTCCTCCGCGCCCGCCCGCGCCGCCGCGACCGGATTGCACCAGCGGCTTTCCACGCAGATCCCATTGCACACGATCGATTCCTTTTTCCTTTGCGGCGCTGAGCTCGCGCACGAGCGTGCCCTTGGAATCGAGAATCGCGAGCTTCACGTCGCCCTGCGGCGCGGATTTCAGATAGTAGCTGATGGCCGCACCCATGGGTGGATTTTCGCCGATGAAGCGTTTTTCGGCGAGAAATTCGTCGTTGGTGAAGACCCGGTAATCGAACGCAATCGCGGGTTTCACGGTAAACAGGTGCACGTCGCTTGAAAGCACGGCCGGCGTCAATTCCTCAAGCGGCGAGATATCCATGACCCAGAAACTGCGGCCATGCGTGGCGGCGATCAGGTCGCCGTCGCGCGGATGCACGATCAGATCGGCGATGGGGGTGGTGGGCATGCGATTCATCAGGGGCATCCAATGCGCTCCGCCGGAGGCGTAAGCCGCGGATTCGGTACCGGCAAAAAGAAGAGACGGGTTCTTGACGTCCTCGCGAACCACGCGCACGGGCGTCGACGGCGGCAGATCGCCGGCGATCGATTTCCAAGTCTCGCCATAATCGGTGGATTTGAAAAGATAGGTGGTGAAATCGTCGGAGCGATGGCCGTCGAAGGCGAGGTACACGGTTTTCGCGTCCCAGCGCGAGGCGACCAGGCGGCTGACCCAGCGTTTGCCGGGCATTCCGGGAATTTTCGCGGTGATGTTTTTCCAGTTCTTGCCGTCGCGCGTGGCCCACACGTTGCCGTCGTCGGTTCCGGCGTACAAAACCGAGGCGTCCAGAGGCGATTCCGCGATGGTGGTGATCGTTCCGACCTTTTCGGTGGTCAGTTCCGGGCTGATTTCGGCCCACGCATCGCCGCGATTGGCGGATTTGAATACGAAATCTCCGCCCATGTACAGCGTTTTCGAATCGTGCGAGGAAATCAGGACGGGCGTTTCCCAATTGAAGCGATAGGCCGGCTTGCCGGAACGCGGGCGCGGCTTGATCGAGGTGTTGCGGCCGCTATGCAAGTCGTAGCGGACCAGGCCGCCGTTCTGGGATTCGGCATAAATGATGTTGTGATCGGCGGGGTCGACGCGAACCTGAAATCCGTCGCCGGTCTGGACCTTGAACCAGTCGGCATATTTGATGCCGACCTGATTGCGCGTCGCGCTGGGGCCGGCCCAGGAGCAATAATCCTGCGAACCGCCGTAGATGAAATAGGGCCGCTGCATGTCCACATCGACCGAATACATCTGGCTGAGCGCCATCTGGTTTTGAAAATCCCAGGTGTGTCCGCCGTCCCAGGTCATGTACACGCCGCCGTCGTTGCCGTCGATCATGTGGCGTGAATTTTTGGGATCGATCCACAGCGCGTGATGATCGACGTGAATATTTTCGACGATGTTGCGGAAGGTGACGCCGCCGTCATCGGATTCGGAATTGTTGGAGCCCAGCACGAAAACGTGGTTCTCATTGGCCGGGTCGACGCGCACCTGGCTGTAGTAAAACGGGCGATTATCCACCGAGTTGACCCAGCGCCAGGTCTCGCCGCGATCTTCGGAGCGGAAAATGCCGCCGTCGCGCATGGTGCGCGGTCCGGCGGGCGCCGGAGGCGGACCGCCCTCCTGGCCTTCGGGAAACGAGGGAGCGGTGGTGGGGGTTTGCACCACCGCGTAGAGGATCGCGGGATTGCTGGGCGCGATGGCCAAGCCGATGCGGCCCAGATCGGCTCGCGGCAAGCCTTGCGAGAGTTTTCGCCAGGTGCGGCCGGCGTCGGTGGTTTTATAGATTCCGCTGCCGGGGCCCCATTGCTTGCCCGGATCGCCGCCCGAAAAACCGTCGCGGCGAACTTGCCAAGCGGCGGCGTAGAGCGTGTTGCTGTCGCGCGGATCCATCGCCAGATCCACGACGCCGGTATCGGCGTTGATCTTGAGGCTCTGGGTCCAGCTCAACCCTCCGTCGATGGTTTTGAAAACGCCGCGCTCCGCGTTCGGTCCCCAAATGTGACCGAGGGCGGCGACATACACGACATCCGGATTGCGCGGGTCGATGCGGATGCGTCCGATGTGCTGCGTGTCCTTGAGGCCGAGATTGCGCCACGTTTTTCCGCCGTCGGTGGATTTATAAACGCCGTCGCCCCAGGAGACGCTGTTGCGCGGATTGGCTTCGCCGGTGCCGACCCAGATGGTATCGGGATTGGACGGATCGGCCGCGACGGCGCCGATTGCGCCGACGTCTTCGTGCTCGAAAATCGGGTCCCAGGTGGTGCCTTGGTTGGATGTTCTCCAGACTCCCCCGCCTCCGGTGGCGATGTAGATTTTCTGCGGTGAATCGCCGGCGGCGGAGATATCGACGACGCGTCCACCGGCGCCGGCGGGTCCTACGGAGCGCCAGGTAAAGCTTTTGAGAAGATTTTCATCGAACTGCTGGCCGCAGGCGAGCGCGGCGAAGAGGAACCAGACGGCGAAGCGGGTGGTCGTAAGCATGGCAAATCCTAAACAGCATATCAGGAGCGCCGATTCGCGCCGATCAGGTGGCCCTGCGCCAATAATCCTCGAACAGGCCGCGCATGGCTTCGGCCATTCCGGCGTGATCGAAAATCACGGAGGTCCACGACGGCTTGGTGATCACCGGGTCGAGCATCGCGATCAACCCGTGCCCGCCGTCGAACACGGCCAGCTTCATGGGAACCTTGTCGATCTCACGCACTTCCACTCCGGCGGCCTGGTAATCGTTCAAAAACCGGCGATGGGTCTCGTCGAGCGTTCCCCGCTCCACCAGCACGCGGCAGTTCACGCCGCGCTC
>JASHWA010000486.1 GCA_030044325.1 Bryobacteraceae bacterium | reverse complement strand
CGCCCATGTTGAACAAGGGCGTCGCGGTGGACAAGGTGAAGACCAAGAACGCCATCGCCATGCAGGCGGCCGACAAAGAGGACGCCATCCTGATCGCCATCACGCGCAACGGGCAGTTCTGGCTGAGCCCCGGCAACAACCAGATCCGCATCGAGGACATCGCCGAAAAAGTGCGCGACCTCCAGACCAACAAGCTGGATAAGACGGTCTACATCCGCGCCGACGCGCGCTCCAAGTACGAGGCGGTCGAGGACGTGGTGGACAACCTGCGCGCCGCGGGCGTGGACCAGATCGGACTGATCACCGAACAGCAGCCGTCCGAGAATCAGAATCAGAATCAGCAGAAGAAGCCGGCCGGCGCAGCCGACTAAAGGACAGGGAAAGTAAGGAGAATCCGTTATGTCAATGAATGTGGGTGGTGGTGGCGGGTCAAAGTCGGACATCAACGTCACGCCGCTGATCGACGTGCTGCTGGTGCTGCTGATCATCTTCATGGTGATCACGCCCTTGACGCCCTACGGACTGGACGTGCTGGCGCCCCAGCCGCCGCCGCCGAACCAGCCGCCGCCGGATCCCAGCCAGGACCGCACCGTGGTGATCCAGATCGACAAGGACAAGAATCTGAAACTCAATCAGGACCCCATCCAGTGGGACCAGCTGCAGGACCGGCTGGAGTTCGTCTTCAAGACGCGCGCCGAACGCGTGGTGTTCGTGCGGGGCGACGGTGAACTGCCTTTTGAGACGGTGGCGAAGGCGATCGATATCGCCAAGGGCGCGGGCCTCGAGAAGATCGGCCTGATGACGCCCAAAATTGAAGCGGGACAATAAAAGATCCAAGGGAAGAATCCGTATGCGTAAAGCTTTGATGATAACCGCGAGCGTCGCGGTGGTCTGTTTGGCGGCGTTCACGAGCGGATGCGATAAGCTCAAGTCGCGCGACCAGTTGAACCAGGGCGTCGCGTCTTTCAAGAATGCCAAGTACGGCGACGCGGTGGAGCATTTCAAGCAGGCCATCGCGCTCGATCCGACCAATCCCAACGCGCAGCTCTATCTGGCCACGGCGTACATGTCGCAGTGGATTCCGGGCGCGGATTCGCCGGAGAACAACGACATGGCGAACCGGGCGACGGACGGGTTCGCGAAGGTGCTGCAGCAGGACCCCAACAATACCACCGCGCTTGCCTCGCTCGCCTCGCTGGCGTATAACGAAGCCGGCTCGCTGCCCCCGGACAAGAAACTGGATAAGCTGGACGAAGCCGCCAAGTGGTATAAGAAGCTGATCGAAGCCGATCCGAAAAACAAAGAAGCCTATTACAGCCTGGGCGTGATCGCGTGGGCGAAATGGTATCCGGCCGACATGACGGCGCGGGCGAACCTGCACATGCGCCCTGAAGATCCCGGCCCGATCAAGGACAAGAAAGTCAAGGAAGACCTGAAGACGCAGTATTCGGCGATCATCGAGGACGGCATGCAGAATCTGAACAAGTCGCTCGAGATCGACAAGGAATACGACGACGCGATGGCGTATATGAACCTGCTGATTCGCGAGAAAGCCGACCTGGCCGACACGCCGGACGACTACAAGCAGCAGATCGAGGTCGCCGACAGCTGGGTGCAGAAGGCGCTCGACACCAAGAAGCTGAAGCAGTCGCGCCAGCCCACCAGCCAGGGCATCACCGCGGAAAACGCGAAGTGAGTTTGTGGTTCGTGGTTCGTAGCGAGTCGACGACCGACTATTGACCACGAACCACTAATTTTGTTGCGGCGCTACACTAGAAATACCGATGCCTCCCGATTCGACTGAGGCGGTTGCCGCCGCCGATCCTGTCGAACCACTTTTCGCACAACTCAAAACGCGGCTGCGCGAGCTGCGCCCCGCCGAAGACCTTGCGCCGCTCGATAAAGCCTTCCGCTTCGCGGCCGAGCGCCATCACGGCCAGAAGCGCGCCTCGGGCGAGCCGTACATGGTCCATCCGGTGGAAGTTACCCGTCAACTGGCGGAAATGCAGATGGACATGACGTGTCTCGAAACGGGTCTGCTGCACGACGTGGTGGAAGACACCACCGCCACACTCGACGAAATCCGCAGGAATTTCGGGGACGAGGTGGCGCGCTGCGTGGACGGCGTCACCAAGCTCGGAAAGCTGGACCTCGCCAGCCGCGAGGAGCGCCAGGCGGAAAGCGTCCGGAAAATGCTGCTGGCCATGGTCGAGGATATTCGCGTGATTCTGGTGAAGCTGGCGGACCGGCTGCACAATATGCGCACGCTCGGCTCGCTCGACCGCGAACGCCAGGAGCGCATCGCGCAGGAAACGCTCGAAATCTACGTTCCCATCGCGCATCGGCTGGGGATGGGCAAAATTCGCGGCGAACTGGAGGATCTGGCCTTCGAATATCTCGAGCCGGAATCGAGCAAAGAGCTGCTCCGGGAGTTCGAAGCCGCGCGTCCGGAGAGCGAAAAATTTCTGAACGAGATCAAGCACACGGTGGAAGTGCACCTGGCGCGCGAAGGCATTCCGGCCCGCGTGGAGGGCCGCCTCAAGCGTCCCTACTCGGTTTATCAGAAACTCAAGCGGCAGAAGATCGCGCTCGACCAGGTGTACGATCTTCTGGCCGTGCGCATCATCACGGATTCGGTGAAAAACTGCTACGCCGCGCTGGGTGTGATTCACAACGAATGGCATCCGATTCCCGGCCGCATCAAGGATTTCATCGCCATTCCGCGGCAAAATCTGTACCAGTCGCTGCACACCTCGGTGATGGGGCCGGGAGGGCGCCATTTTGAGGTGCAGATCCGCACCGAGGAGATGCATCGCATCGCCGAAGAAGGCATCGCCGCGCACTGGAAATACAAAGAGGGGAAGAAGGGCGCGGCGGTGGAAGATCAGCGCGTGGCGTGGCTGCGCCAGCTGGTCGAATGGCAGCGCGATATGCGCGATCCGGGCGAGTTCATGTCCACGCTCAAAGTGGACCTGTACCCGGAAGAGGTTTACACGTTCACGCCGCGCGGAAAGGTGATCGTGCTGCCGCGCGACGCGACGCCCATCGATTTCGCGTATTCCATTCACTCCGACGTCGGCAATCGCTGCGTGGGCGCCAAGGTGAACGGCCGCATCGTGCCGCTCAAGTACGCGCTGCGCAACGGCGACGTGGTCGAAATTCTCACGCAGTCCGGCCACATGCCGTCCAAGGACTGGCTGGCGGTGGTCAAGACCTCCAAGGCGCGGAACAAAATCAAGCACGTCATCAACACCACGGAGCGCGCCAAAGCCATCGAGATCGGCGAAAAATATCTGGAGCGCGAAGCGCGGCGCCTGGGCGTTTCGCTCACCCAGGTGACCAAGGCGCAGCTCGAATCGGTTGCCTCGGACTACGGTTATTCGAAGATGGAGGATCTGCACGCCGCGCGGGGCTATGGAAAATATTCGGCGCGGCAGGTATTGCAGAAACTCGCGCCGGAGCAGGTTCCGGTGGAAACGGCGGAAGCTTCCGCGCCCGCGCCGTCGCGCCCCGCCGAACCGTTCGCGCCGGGCGACCAGGACCTGGTGATCAAAGTGAAGGGAGTCGACGATCTGCTGGTGTATCGCGCCAAGTGCTGCAATCCGATCCGCGGCGAAGCGATCGTCGGCTACGTGACGCGCGGCAAGGGCGTGGCGGTGCATTCGGTCAACTGCACCAACGTGCAGAACCTGATGTATGAAGCCGAGCGCAAGATCGGCGTCGAATGGGCGCGCAGCGGCTCGCCCGCGTTTCCGGTGAAGATGATGGTCCACACCGAGGATCGCCCGGGGATGCTCAACCAGTTGACCACGGCGCTGCTGAGCGAACAGACCAACATCCGCAGTCTTGAAGCGCGCGGCGCCGAGGAAAAAGGCAGCGGCGCGGTGATCGACATGACGGTCGAGGTGAACGACAAAAAGCAGCTGGAGCGCGTGGTCGCGGCCATCCGCCGGATTTCCGGCGTTCGGGATGTCGAAAGGGTGTATCAACAATGACCGTCGCCACCGAGCCCGAGCATATCGCCATTTCCAAGTCGAAAGGCATCAAAATCGACTGGAAAGACGGCCATCACAGCGACTATCCGCTCGAATATCTGCGCGACGAATGCCCCTGCGCGACCTGCACCGGCGCGCACGGAACCGAGCCGCAGAAATCGGATTATTCAAAACCCGCGAGCCCGTTTCAGATGTACAAGCCAACCTTGAAAATGCTTGCGGTCGAGGCGGTGGGAAATTACGCGGTGCGCATCGAATGGTCGGATGGGCACAATACGGGGATTTACTCGTTCGATCATTTTCGTAAAATCTGCCCGTGCGAGGAGTGCCGATCCGCGAGATGATCAGCCCTCCCTCGAGAACGGGATCCTGCGGCCAGTACGAATGGCTCGTCACTGAGCACGACCTTCCGGAGTTTCTCCAGCTCTGCCCCGACGCTTTACTGGGAAAACACATCGCCGTTACCGCGAACGACAGCGGGGCAATGATCTTGCGCAGCAGCGAAATCGCTGCGGGCTGGACCGAATCCGGGGGGATCGCGTATAGCCCGAGGCTAACGCACCTTGACGGCTTGCCGCTGTCACGCTGCGGTGGATTTGATGAATGGTATATCTTCAATGCTCCGACGCGTCTCGGTATAATTTCAACCCGGAACGTCTTGGAGTGTCCCCCTGAGCCCGGAAAGATCACGGCATTCGTAAACTACTACGACTTCCTGCTCCTCGACGAGCCATCCCTGGCAGATCTCTTCTGGAGGCAGCTCGCATTGATTCGGCCGGAGTCCTATCTCGCTGACACCGACAGGCATTTGACGTTCGTCACTCGCGACCGGGAGCTCTATTCGCGCGCGATGCAGATCCTCGGCGGTGCACCCCTCGACGTGAGACCCCGCGCTACCACGTGATTCGCCGGACGCCCTCGACGAGATCGAAATGTTTGTCTCGCGACAGGATCGGCAAATCGTATTGCTGGCACAGCGCAGCGATCCAGATGTCGTTGGACGGTATCGGCGTTCCCGCCTTTCGCAATCCCATTCTCACGCCGGAGTAGTGAACCGCGGTCCGATCCGAGATTTCGAGAATGCGGCAGAAAGGCAGGTTTGCCGAAAGCCAGCGCGAGTGCTGATTCGCCCATTTCGAGAGCGAAATTCCGTAACGATACTCGCCCAGCACGATCACCGGAATCGCGATCTCCCGCGCCTGGTTCCACGCTGCGGCGATTTCGGGATTTGCATCCGCAACCGCCGAGAGCGCGTTGGTGTCAAGGATCAAGCCCAGTCCTCGGGATCAATCTGCTCAAACTCTTCGTCAATGAACTTCTGAATTCGAAGGTTATCCTTGTGCAGGTGCTTCATTCCACCGAACATTTTCATCCAGGGCTTTTCGCCCTTCGCGCCCTCGTCGAGCTTGGCCTCCACAGCCTCGGTTACGAACTGCCGTAGCGGAATACCCTGTTCCGCGGCCTTGGCCTTGGCTTTCCGCAGAACTTTATCGGGGAATTCGAGGGTCGTCTTGGCCACGACCTTAGTCTCCCATATTTATGGGACCCCTTGCCATACCACGCGCCCGTTCACGAGCGTGGCCACCGGACCACCTTTAAAAACATGGCCGTCGAAGGGCGAATTGCGGCTTTTGGAGAACGATTTGTTTACGTCGTAGGTCCATTCGCGGTCGAGCGAAAAAATGGTCACGTCCGCGGCCGCGCCGACACTTAAATTGCCTCGATCGATACCAAGAATTCGCGCCGGATTTATCGTAAACAGCTCGATAAATCGCTTCAGCCCAATCTTTCCGGTGTGCACCAACTGTTCGAGCGCGATTCCGATGGCGGTTTCTAAACCCAGAATCCCGAAGGGGCATTTTTCGAATTCCTGCATTTTTTCCGAGCCCGGATGCGGAGCGTGATCCGTCGCGATCACGTCGATCGCTCCGCCGGCGATTCCATCCACCACCGCGCCCACATCGCATTTCGAGCGCAACGGCGGCTTCATTTTGTAATTCGAATCGTACGGGTGCATGTCCGCGTCGGCGAGCGTCAGATGATGCGGCGTCGCCTCCGCGGTCACTTGCAAACCGCGTGCTTTCGCGAATGCGACCATCTCCACGGCGTGGCGCGAGGAAATATGCGCGACATGATACCGCGCGCCGGTGAGTTCGGACAACACAATATCGCGCGCGACCATCACGTCTTCCGACGCTCCCGGAATTCCACGCAATCCCAGGCGCACCGATTCGAGCCCCTCGTGCATGTCGCCGCCGGAGCTCAAATTCAGGTCTTCGCAATGATCGATCACCGGCAAGGCGAAGCTGCGGGCGCACTCCATCGCGCGGCGCATCACGCGTGCGTTCATCACCGGGCGGCCGTCGTCGGAAATCGCCACGGCGCCGGCCTCTTTCATCGAACCGATGGAGGCCAGCTCCTCGCCGTGCGAACCCTTGGTGATGGCGCCGATGGGCCACACGTTCACGATGGCGTGGCGGCGCGCTTTTTCGATGATGTAGCTGGTGACCGTCGCGTTGTCGTT
>JASHWA010000485.1 GCA_030044325.1 Bryobacteraceae bacterium | reverse complement strand
CCAATTGTGCCCGGGACCGCCGGGAATGTTGGACGGGAAGCGCAGCGTCACGGTCGGCACGTTCCAGGAAACATCGCCGATATCGTCCGAACCTCCGCCCATGGGCTGATTCTGCTGTCCCTCGTCGCCGGTGTTCTCCTGTGCCTGCTCGCGCGGCGCGCGCAATTCCGGAATCTTGGTCGCCAGCCCGCGAACCGGCTGCTTCAACTCGGCCTGCATCCCTCTGGCGAGTTTCTGATCGTTGTCATCCCATACCGGCAGCCCGACCTTCTTAATGTTCTGATACATATCCTCGGCGATGGGCTTGTTGAAATATCCGGGCCACGCTTCGCCCAGAAGACGCTCGGAATATTCGGTGTCGGTCATCAGCGTCGCGCCTTTGGCCATGTTGTCGCCGATCTTCCACAGGTTCATGATGTGCGGATAATCCGCTTCGCGGAAATAAAACCAGATGGCAGAGTTCGGCGGAACGACGTTGGGCTGATCGCCGCCGTTGGTGATCACATAATGAACGCGCGTCGCCAGGCGCAGATGCTCGCGCCGGAATTCGTAGCCGACGCTCATCAGCTCCGCGGCATCCACGGCGCTGCGCCCGCGCCACGGAGCTCCCGCGGCGTGCGCGCTTTCGCCTTTAAACGAATATTCGATCGACAGCAGCCCGTTCTGCCCGCTGGGCCCGTAGGAAACGGTTAAATTGTTGGCGACGTGGCAGAACAGCACGATATCGACATCCTTGAACATCCCCGCGCGAACGTAATACGCCTTGGTTCCCACGAGTTCTTCGGCGACGCCCGGCCACAAGCGAATCGTGCCGTGCAGGTGCTCGCGCTCCATCACTTTTTTCACCGCCAGCGCCGCGAGGATGTTGAGCGGCACGCCCGAATTGTGGCCCTCGCCGTGTCCCGGCGCACCCTCGACGATGGGGTCGTGATAGGCGACGCCAGGTTTCTGCGACGCCTGCGGAATATCGTCGATATCCGAGCCGAGCGAGATCACCGGCTTGCCTTCGCCCCACGATGCGACCCACGCGGTGGGAATGCCCGCGTAATTGTGCTCGACTTTGAATCCATTGCGCTGCAAAATGTCGCTCAGATAGCGCGAAGTTTCAAATTCCTGGAAGCCCAGCTCGCCGAAGCTGAACACGCTATCGACCATCACCTGCGCCTGCTTCTTCATGTGATCGATTTCGCCGGCGGCATCCGCCTTCATCGCGGCCTCTTTTTCCGGCGAGACGCTGTTTTGCGCGAATACCGACGCCGCCAGCGCCACCGCGAGTGAATACTTGAACATGCGAGAGATCTCCTTAGCTTCAGAACAGAGTATCACGGCGAGGGGACGGAGCATGCGAAGCCGATTAAAGTTTCTCGCCAAATCTCCCGTACAAATAAGCAGATGCGTGTGCGCAGCCTGCTGGTTTTTGCGATCGTGCTGGTTCCCTCGGCGTGCTACGTTCTGCGGAACCTCGACATGCCGGAGTTCGGGCGCGCCCAGGATGACGGGCTTCTGTTTGTTTCGGCCAAGAGCCTCGCCGAGGACGGTTCCTTCCGTATCGTCAGTCTTCCGGAAAAGCCCGCCCAAACCAAGTATCCGGTGCTCTATCCTTTATTCCTCGCGGCGGTGTGGAAACTGGATCCCGATTTTCCACAAAATCTCGCGCTGGCGCGTATCGCGAGCTGGCTGCTGCTGGCCATCGCGCTCGCCCTGTCGTGGGCTTATTTTCGAAAGCAGGGTTTTTCGGAGCCGCGGACCATGGTGCTGGTCGCGCTGCTGGGATTCAATCCCTACATGATCCTGTTCGGCGCCAACACGTTTTCCGAAGTGTTTTTCCTGTGCTGGCTGCTGGGCGTTTTTCTTCTGGCGCAATCGAAACTGGCGCAGGCAGCGCTTGTTGCCGGAATCGCGGCCGGGTGCGCGTACCTGTCGCGAACGGCCGGAATCGCCCTGCTGGTTTCGATGCCCGCGTGGTACCTCCTGCGCAAGCAGTTCCGCCAGGCCGCGCAGTTCGCCGCGGGAATGGCGCCGTTCGTCCTGGGATGGATGGTGTGGTCGCACATCCGCCAGTTTCATACGCTCGATGCAGCGCTCATCTACTACACCGATTACGTCAAAATGGAGTTTCTCACCATTGGACCGGACAACTTCTACATCGTTCTGTGGAAGAATCTGGACGGGCTGCTTTACGGGATGGGCGGCCTGGCGATCCCGCAGGTGATCGGCAGCCTGCCGGTCAAGATTCTGACCGAGGTGGTCGGCGTCGCGATGATCTCCGGCTGCGTGCGCCTGTACCGGCGGGGCGTCGCGGCCGAGTACTCTTTATTCGGAATCGTCAGCTTGCTGATGCTGCTGGTATGGCATTATCCACCCAATGAGCGCTTCGTTTTGCCGCTCTATCCGCTGCTGCTCGCCGGGCTTGTGGCGGAGCTTGAGCATCTTGGCAGCATGCTGCGCACGGCTTTCGGCCACAAGGACGCCGGGCAGCGCGTGGCGGCGATGATCATGTCGGCATGCGTCGCGGCGATCGTTGTTGGCGCACTGGCGGTGGAAGCTTTCGTGTCGTTCGATTACCTATACACTTCCGCGAATCAATCCAGAACGAAGCTGGCTGGAATGCGCGCGGCGTACAACTGGATCTCGGCGCACGCCCCGAATTCGGCGACCGTTCTTTCCAATTACGACCCGATTCTGTACCTTTATACCGGGCGCAGCAGCCAGATGGTCCCGCTGCTTCCGCGCTTCTGGTATGCGGGCGATGAGCAAAGCACCATTGCGGCGTATCGCGATGTCGCGGCGTATTGCCGCTCGCACCGCTTCGAGTATTTCTACTCCAATCCGGACGACATCAGCCGTTGGACGGATGATCCGGAGGAAGCCCGCACGGTGGAGGAAGTGGTCGAGAGCAATCGCGATCTGGAGCCGATGTTCCGTTCGAGCTTTGGCACGGTGTACCGCGTGCGGCCGCAGTAAACTGAAGTGCATGAGGGTTGTGCGAGCCGCGATCGGCCTGATTCTGGCGGCGCTTCTACTGCTGGCGCAAGGCGCCGGATTCCGCAGCAAGCGCCAGTTCGAAGAGCATTACGCCAAGCATGGGCGCGAATTCGGAAACATTTCGGCCGAGGAGTATCTGCATCGGGCGCAGGCGTTGCGCGATGCGCCGGTGGGCGGGCCGATCCTCGAAGCCGTCAAGCCCGACGGCGTGATCACGAAGTTCGACCGGAAAACCGGGGCGTTCGGCGCGTATAATTCCGACCGGACCATCCGGACCTTTTTCATCCCCAACGACGGCGAGCGATATTTCCGGCGCCAGGCCAAACGGCCCAATTCAAGATGACTGACGGGGAAATCCAGGCTTATTTGCGCGACAACGGCTATCCCGAGCACATCGTACGGGGCGGGCGCGCGGGGCTCGTTCGCCAGTGGCGCGAGTTCGTGGAGCAGGCCGAGCGCGGATATGCGCTGGGCCTCGAAGATTATCGCAACGATCTCGATCTGCGCGCGATCATCGCGATGGCGGGAGCTGAAGGTGATGAAGTGCAGGGGCTCGACACGCGGCTGCGCGCGGTGCTGACGCACACCGATGTTCGCGTATGGGAAAGCCTGGCGGGCGATCCGTTCTGGGATTTCGGATTCCCCGGGAACGCCTCCGGCGAGCTGCTCGAAGAGCTCCGCGCCGAAGGCCTGGCGCAGTGAACACTCTGGCGATCGATATCGGCGGCACCAAATTTTCCGCGGCTCTGTTTGAAGGCGAGCGTATGGGCGCGCGCGAAACACGGCGCACCGACCGCTCGGGCGGGCCGGAATGGATGGTCGCGCAGATCGCATCGATTGCTCACTCGTGGCGCTTTGAGCGGTGCGGCGTCGGCTTCGGCGGACCGGTCGATTTCGCCAAGCAGCGCGTCGCGCTTTCGACGCACGTCGAAGGCTGGCGCGATTTTCCGCTGATCGAGCGGCTCAAAGACGCGCTGCGCGTGCCTATCGTCGTCGATAACGACGCCAACGCGGGCGCGCTGGGCGAAGCGAGGTTCGGCGCGGGCCGCGGCCATCTGCCGCTGTTCTACATGACGCTTTCGACGGGCATCGGAGGCGGAATGGTGCTCGAAGACGGCTGCGTCTATCGCGGCGCGGACTCCTGGGCGGGCGAAATCGGACACCTCACCGTTCTTCCGAACGGTCCGGAGTGCCTGTGCGGATCCCGCGGATGCCTGGAGCGCATGTGCTGCGGGATGTGGCTCGAGCGCGATTACGGCTTAACCGCGGAAGTTCTGCTGCACGATCCGGCGTTTGTCGAAAAATATGTAGTCGATCTTGCGCGAGGCCTGAAAACCGCGATCATGATCCTCAACCCCGCGCGGATTGTGATCGGCGGCGGAATCGCCAAGGCCGGCGACGCATTATTTGTTCCGCTGCGCGCCGAATTGGGGCGCCAGATGACCGCATGGTCGCAGGCGCGTGTCGATGTCGTTCCCGCCGAGTTG
>JASHWA010000054.1 GCA_030044325.1 Bryobacteraceae bacterium | reverse complement strand
GTCAATCCGGGGAGGACCACGGTATCCGGCTCGCCATCAAGGACGGCGTCAATATCCTCCAGGAGAATGCGGCCACGCGCCAACTCAGCCCGGTACGCGGCCTCCGCCATGTAGGGTTCGGCGCCGAAGATTTCGGATGCATCGATCACGGCCTGTTCGAAGGGCAGATCCTCAAAAGCGTGCAACGTGTTGTGGTGGACGAACACGCCGATGGGACCCTGCATCGGAAGCAGGTGAGCCGCGCAGTCGACAGCGCACCGTAACTTATCGAGTCGCGCCAGATGAGAGCCGTGATCGGAGCGCCCGCTTTTAGATGCAACAGCGTCCTCGGGCGCGATCGCACGGGAAACCCGGGAACTCATTTCTTGAAGGATCCAGCCTGCGCCACCTCTTCGAGCATGCTGACCGTGCTGCTGAGCTGAGAGTAAAAATAGCGCCGCAGAATATCAAGCACTTTAATCAGAGCTGGATCGCGAATGGAGTAAAAGACTTGGTTGCCTGCTTTTCGGTTGACCACAACATGCTTGGCCCTCAGGATCGCCAGATGCTGCGAGGCGTTGGCCTGTTCGAGATCGAGTTTTTCAATCAGCTGGCCGGCTGACAATTCGCCGTCGCGCAAGGTTTCGACGATTGCAATCCTGGTGGGGTGCGCCAACGCCTGGAAGATCTCACTTTTGAACTGACGGAGAGCATCGCTCACAAATATAGTATATTCGAAGTAGCGAATATTAACAAGGGCGCGCTAACAATCAGCGGTCATTCTGCTGAGCGCGTGCGCGCGGTGGCGCCTATCCGATGCAATGAATGCGGTGAATTCATGACTCTGTCGACCGGCTGCATTCTGTTCTACGTACTCTGTCAAAGCGGTGTCCGCGGGCGCTTGACAGAGGGCGAAGTTGCGCGTGATGAACGCGGCGGGCTCATGGTCTACGACAGGTATGGGGCGCTGAATGAATACGTTTCCGGGGAACACCTAAAGCTGGATTGTCATCCGCGATGGAGTTCCAATTTCGGGGTGGAACCGTGTCATGCCGGAAGACGCCGCGCGTCTAATGGATTAATCGGCGTGCAAACGATGTGAATTGAAGGACTGGTTTCCCGTTGGTGGCACGAAACTTGATGATGTCACGTTGGCCCTCATACGACCACATGGATAGCATGGCGGCCGGCGGCCGCTACAACTGAGATCAAGTTGTTCGCCGCATTTGCCCCGCCGAATTGATCCGCCGAACCGAGCCGTTCGATGATCCGGGTGTTAGCGCCGGTTTAAAGCGTCGTCGATTCCGCCGGTTTCGACGCCATATTCGCCGCCGGTTTGGGCGTCGGCAGACACCGGTGCGCAGGCGCGGCGACGACGAAGTCGGCGCTGCCGCCGTGGATTCGGGATCGAGATTTGGGACCGGATCAGCGCATGCCCGACCCTCCCGCACCGTCAGCAGGAAGTGGAGAGGTGGAAAGCCGCTCGTGCTTGGTGTCCGGCTTGACCGATTCGATCACCAGGTAAAGCGTGCCGGCGCTGTTGACCTTGCCCGCCACACAGTAGGGTCGATTGGGCATGAGGCGGCGGCGTTTGGTGAAGTCGAACAAGCGATACACGCGCTGAGTGTCGCGGTCCAGCAGGGTGAACACCGCACAGGAGCGATATTCCGTCCGCGAGAGCAGGAACAGATGATTGGCGCTGAAGTTGAACATGGAATGGCAGGACAGAAGGAGCGGGAGCAACCAAGCCCCCGCTCGCCTCGGCAGCGCCGTTATGGGGTTAGCCGGCGGACTCCTCCGCACGGTTATCGTCACAGCGCGGCGCCTAATCGGAGCCGGCTTATTCGGCCGGCGGATCGGAATGCTTGTTGGCTTTGCGGAGACTGTCGCCTCCCAGCAGAAAGATCTCGGAGTTTTCCACGAGCCGGTCGGCGATGGCGGTCGCGATGGTCGTATTAAAGAGGATGTTGCCCCAGTCGGAGAACGGAGTGTTGGTGGTGATGATGCTCGACCGTTTGTGGCTATGGCGGGTGGAGATTACCTGATAAAAGAGGTTGGAGGTCTGCTGGTCGAGCGCCAGATACCCCAGCTCGTCACAGACCAACAGAGCCGGATCAGTGTAGGCTTTGAGCTTGCGCACCAGGGAGTGATCGACCTGCGAAGCGAGCAGGTGATTGAGCATGTCCATGGCGGTGGTGAACAGCACGCGCTGATTGGCTTGGCAGGCTCGCCAGGCGAGGACTTTGGCCAGAAAGGTTTTGCCCACGCCAGGATTTCCGATGAGCACGATGTTGGTTCCCGTGGCGAGGAACGAGAGATCGAGCAGGCGCAGGATGCGAGGTTTGGCCTGCACGCGGCTCTTGTGATGTTGGAAGTGAAAGGCGTCGATGCTGGGTTGGGCGTGCAAGCGCGAGGATCGGAAACGCCGTTCAATGGCGCGCTGCGAGCGGGCTTCGATTTCCATGTCGGCGAGCCATTCCAAGGTGGCGGCCGCGCTGAGATTCCTGGCGGCGGCGTCAGTCAGAGTCGTCTCCAGTTGGCGGCTCACGGTGGACAGGCTCAGTTGGTTCAGCTTCTGTTGGAGCGGAGTCATCGGGTTCCTTTCCGGGCGTAAGGATGAAGGCGTCATATTCGAGGAGCGACAACGGATCAGTGGCGAGTTCGTTGAGTCGAGCATCGCGGAGAACCAGCGGCGGTTGGGGTCGGCGAGGCGATTGCTGCTGGCGAAGGATGTTGGCGATGTAGCCGGCGCCGAAGGCGCGCGCTGCTGCAGCTTTCTCGATTGCGCCACCCACCGCCTCGGGGCCGTATTGGCGAATCAGTTCGAGCAGTTCCGTCAGTTGTCGTGACAGCGCGCGGTTGGTGTCGGCCATGTCGCGCAGATAGGCTTCCAGCAGAACCGGCGAACAGAGGCCGTCCAGAAACTGGAACAGCCGTTGTTGCGCACGGGACTTGCGGGCTGCGGGGCGCATCTCGGCTAATTCCGCTTCGAAACGGTCGGCGCCGAACGTCTGGCCTCGGCGCCAGGAGCGAGCATAGCTGACGACTTCGTGCACGCGGTCATAGAAAGTAACGGAACCGGAATCGGCTTTGACGATCAAGCGGCGACCGACAAAGCGGTGCGGCACACAGTAGCGATTGCCGTCGAACCGAACCCGGAGATCTTTGTGCACCAGCGCTTCGGCTTGATCACGATGATCGTAAGGGATGACCGGCAGCGGTTTCAGCGCCGCGGGTTGAAAGCGGTCCACGGGCCGCTGCCGGGTTTCGCGATGTTGCCGCTGATTGGCGATTTCTGAGAGCCATTGGCGGGCTTGGCGATTTACGTCGTCGAGATCGGTGAACTCGCGTAATGGCCAGAAGCTTTGGCGGACATAGCCGATGGCGCGCTCCACTTTGCCTTTTTCCCAACCCGCCGCCGGATTGCAGGCCCGTGGGTAGAAACCATATTCGCGAGCAAAGGCGAGAAAGCGAGGAAGAAAGCGGACCAGCCGGCCATCGTGCTCGGCCACCGCGGTGGCCAGATTATCATATGCGATCTCACGCCCGACGCCGCCCAAAGCCGCAAAGGCATGCTGGTGACAACGCACGAAAGTTTCAAAGCTCTGGCTATGAGTGAACTCCAGATAGAGCATGCGGCTGTGGGCTTCCACCAGAGCGAAGGCGTACAGCTTGCGCTGATCGCCGGAATAATTCAGCGTGCCGAAGTGCCCCCAATCGACCTCGAAACGCTCGCCGGGCGCGGGCTCCATACGAATGAAGGCGCGATTCGGTTGGGCTTTGGGACGAACCTGTTTCAGGTAATCGCGCAGGATCGTGTGACCGCCGCTGTAGCCGAGCGGCCGCAAAAGCTGTTCAATCACGGCTCCGGAAACCGTGGCGTCCTTCTCCAGCCATTCGGCGATGGTGGCCTTAAACGGATCGAGTTTGCTGTTGCGGGGCCGCGCGGCCGGACCTTGCGCCGGCGCATCCAGATATTTCCGGATGGTGTGCCAACCCATGCGGAGATGGCGTTCGATTTTGCGGATCGGCCAACGCTCGGACCAGTACAGCCGATGCAGGTCGTTGATCTTTTCGGTGGTCAGCACGTGCGCGCTTCCCTTTATCCAGCCAAAATGGCATCCCCGCCAGAGCGTTGTTGTTGGCAAG
>JASHWA010000484.1 GCA_030044325.1 Bryobacteraceae bacterium | reverse complement strand
GAGACGAACTGTTTTCATGCCGGCTGATATCATATCGCCGCGGCCGGGGCTTGCGGAGTGAGCTCGAAGCGAGTAGCATTGCGCTTATGAAAACTCGCCAGATGAATCTCGTCCTGTTGACCATCCTCTCCGTAGCCGCAACGGCCTACGCCGCGAAGAAGGTGCCGATCGAACTGGGAGGCGTAGCATGCCAGACGCCGCCGCCGATGCATTGCCCGGATGCCAACTGTCCGGCGGAGATGATCGCGCAAACTGGCTCGGCCATGGAACCCAAGACCGGCCGGCACTTCTTTATCGACTATCCTTGCGACCTGAAACCTGGCGAGAAGGTCACCTTCATCCTGAGCCTGCATGGCGCGGGATCGATCGGAAACTGGCATCGCCACTACTTTCCGCTGATCGATTACGCGCAAAAATATCGCCTGGTGATCGCGACGCCGACCTCCAGCGTCGTGACCAATTCAAATCCGCCGTCGCACGTGTGGAATGCGCAGGCCGACGACGCCTATATCGAAAACATCGTCGATCTCGTGTACGCGCAGGCGAAGGAGAAAAATGTCAAGATCAAAGCCTTCTGGCTGGTGGGTCACTCGCAGGGAGGGGCGACAGCGAATCGGCTGATTCGCACGGATTTCTTCAAGGATAAAGTCGACGGATTTCTGAGCCTGTCGGGCGGGCGGATTGGAGGAAGTCCCGGGCGGGGCGATTTCGGCCGGGGACCAGCCGGTCCGGGCCGTGGACTGGCCGGAGGCGCGGGCGGCGGCGCTGGACGAGGAGCGGCGGCTGCGCCCGCCTTGCCGACGAACGACTTTGCATTCATCTACGAAACCGGCCAGCATGAAATGGACGCCAAGGGTCTGCCGGACACCTCCACGTGGGCCGAGAAGGAAGGCTGCGGAGCCCGCGTTCGCAAGGCGGACGTGGCCGACACGAAAGCCGGGTACGTCTCCGACACGCGGCCTCAGACGCATCCCACCGATGCATGGGGGCGTTTGCCGCGACCGGGCACGGCCGAAGTTTTCGAATATTCGCACTGCAAGGACGGCCGCGTTGTGTACGACGTCGTGCGCGAAGATAAAGGGCACACGGAGGGCCTCGAACCGCATATCACCGAGCAACTGATCAAGCTGATGCTTTCCGCCAAGCCGACCGCGCAGTCGAAGTCAACCGACTGATCTATGCGCGGTTTCGTCCTGTTTGCAATCGCGCTGGCGGGATGGGCCGGCGCACAGGATCTCGGCATCAAAGCGAAAAAGCCGGTGTTCGGTGGCGCGTGCACGGTGTGCCCGTGGGGCGCGATGGGCGATATCGTCAAGCAAGCTCTGCGCCCCTACGGTTATGACGTTCGAGTCTGCTACAACTGCTCGGGCGCCGATGCGCCGCGCATTGTCGCCGATGCAAAGCTGCCTCCTCCGATCGAAGAGCTGTGGAAGCGCGCGCCGTTTCTGCGCAATCAGGCTCCGCCGCCGCCCAATGCTCCCGTCGAGTTTGGCGCGACCGGGGCCCAATTTCTGTGGGACGCTTACCAGGGAACCGGCGCCTATGCTCACGACAAGCCCAGAACGAACCTGCGGCTGATTGCCAACATTCAATCGCCAACATATTTAATAGTGGCCGCGCGGAAAGAGTTGGGGATCACCGATCTCAGCCAGATCCGGCAGAAGCGCTGGCCGGTTCGCGTGCTCACCAGCGTCGGCAGCCAGGCGATGGAGGTGCTCGCCTACTATGGCATGACCCGCCAGGCCATCGAATCGGCCGGCGGCCATATCGGCAACGGCATGGCGGAGGCCGAGCGCACGAATTTCGATGTCGCCATTGGCGAGGGAACGCTGGCGAACGCGCCTGAGTTCAACATGTGGTACGAAATCAGCCAGAAGTTCGATCTTTCCTATCTGCAATTGCCGGACGGTCTGCTGGCGAAGCTCGCCAAGGATGACGAAATGGAGCGCGCCGATACTCCGGACGGCTTACTGCGCGGAATCGATCATCCTATGCCCACGGTCGCGCACACAGGCGTCGCCGTGTACGGCCGGATCGACACGCCGGACGATTTCGCATACCTGGTGTCCAAGGCGCTCGACGAGCACCAGGACCTGCTCCAATGGAGTCTCTTGAATTTTTCCTATAACACACATACGGTTTTCAAAGCCTATGGTGTGCCCCTGCATCCCGGGGCGGCGCGCTACTATCGCGAGCGCAGGTATATAAAATAAGGACCGAAGCCGAAGGAGTCATCATGCATCCCCCACAAATGATCAGCCGGCGACGCCTGTTGCAGGCGAGTCTGCTCGCGGGTATTGCGGCCAAGCAGGTTCACGCTGCTGACGGCGCGCAGCCCGTCATTGAAACCACCAGCGGCAAGGTTCGCGGATTGGCCGTGAATGGAATCCACACCTTCAAAGGCGTTCCCTATGGAGCTTCGACCGCGGGGCGCAATCGCTTCCTGCCTCCGCAGAAGCCCGAGTCTTGGAGCGGCGTGCGCGAAGCGTTCGAGTACGGACCGAGCGCGCCCCAAGTGCCGCCCGGCCGCCCCTTGCCGATCACCGCAGGTTACGCGTACCCGGTCAAACTCCCGATGAACGAGGATTGCCTGGTGCTCAATGTCTTCACGCCATCCGCCGAGCGGCGAAAGCGGCCGGTGATGGTGTGGATCCACGGCGGGGCTTTCACTTACGGAGCCGGCGGCAATTCGGTTTACGACGGAACGAATCTGGCGCGGCATCATGATGTCGTCGCCGTCTCGCTCAATCATCGGCTGAACTTGTTCGGATTCTTTCAGCTCGAAGAGGTCGCCGGAACCGATTACGCCGAATCCGGCAACGCGAGCCAGCTCGATCTGGTTGCGGCGCTTCGGTGGGTTCACGACAACATCGCGGCATTCGGCGGCGATCCGGCGAACGTGACCGTCTTCGGCGAATCGGGCGGCGGCGGGAAAGTCTCGGTGCTGCTCGCCATGCCCGCGGCCAAGGGTTTGTTTCACAAGGCGATCGTTGAAAGCGGGTCATTCCTGCGCATGACACCGCGTGAGGACGCGGCGAAAAACACGGAGCGCGTGCTGGCTGACTTGGGCCTGAAAGGAAATCCGATCGACCAGCTTCAGAAGCTGCCGATAGAAACTCTGATCGCCGCCAGCGTCAAGCGCGGCGTCCGCTGG
This sequence comes from Bryobacteraceae bacterium, assembly GCA_030044325.1. GTDB lineage: Bacteria > Acidobacteriota > Terriglobia > Bryobacterales > Bryobacteraceae > Palsa-187. The sequence continues at coordinate 9,449 of JASHWA010000484.1, read as the reverse complement.
GGACCGGTGGTCGACGGGCACGTGCTTCCGCGGCATCCCTTCGATCCGGATGCGCCGGAAATTTCCGCTGATGTTCCCATGCTGATCGGCTCAAACCAGACCGAGACGACGTTCTTCAACGGAGCGGACGAAAAACTCTTCTCGCTCGATGAGGCCGGATTGCGCCAAAGCTTGCAGCCGATGCTCCGCGGCAAAACAGATGAAATTATCGCAACCTATCGCAAAAACCGGCCGCATGCCTCGCCGAGCGATCTGTATTTCCTGATCACGTCCGACCAAAGAATCCGGCTGGGCGCGATCACGCAGGCCGAGCGCAAGAGCGCGCTCGGAAAAGCGCCGGCGTATATGTATTTTTTCACCTGGAAGGCTCCGATCGATGGCGCAAAATGGAGAACGCCCCACACGCTCGAACTGCCCTTTGTGTTTGAAACTTACGATAAGGCCACGATCACCGGCACGGGTCCCGAGCGCAAGGTCCTCGGCGACCGCGTCAGCGGCGCATGGGCCGCCTTCGCGCGCAACGGCAGTCCGAATTTCAAAGGATTGCCCCATTGGCCGCCATACAAGATCGACCAACGCGCCACGATGATCCTAGATGACGAATGCACGGTGGTGAACGATCCAAATCACGACGAACGCGTTGCGATCCAGAACCTCGAGCGGGGATGACGCGCGTGGTTAAAAGGCACCCGATTCCTACCGCCTTCTTCGCTTTAGCAGCGGAAAGAGGGATCGTTTTTTCGACGGCCTGCGTGCGCTTGGCAACGATGGTGTCACGTTCTTACGCCGAGCGGAAATGAGGGTGACGTGCTGGTTTTGAAAACATCCCGTGCGCGCGCTATCCAAAACGCACCCCAACGAGGGGAGATTCGGGGTCTCGGCAGGATCGTCCAACCAGTAGAGAGACCGGGTCGCGGCCTTAATCCGTGACTCGGCTCTTAAGGAGTATTGAAATGACGACGAAATCTCTGTTGGCGGCAGGAGCCCTGTTTCTCGCCGGCTTTGCCACCGCGTACGGCCGATCCTACGAAGTGTTTATACCCTCTGCAGTTGAAGCCGGTACGCTGCAGTTGGCGCCAGGAACTTATCGCATCAGCCAAAGAGGCAATGATGCGATCTTCACCGACCTGAATACCGGGAAGGTTTATAAGACGCCTGCAATGGCCGTTCAGATGACGGCCAAGAATCCGCAAACCGACTTGATGTTCAGTGAGGACGGCACGCAGATCCGCACGGTCGCGTTGGGTGGCCATGCAGTGGACCTGCAACTGAGCAATTAGGAAAAGAGGGCGGTGGAGACACCGCTCTCCCTCACTTCTGCCTGTGGTGCAGAAACTCACGACCAGGCTTCGGTTTGCACCCTGCAATCGGACGAAACTTGGATATTCCTAATGCGTACATTCCACTGATCGTCGCCGGACTGGAGCACTACCATGCCTACACTAGGGCCGCCGGCCCCGAGAGTGGTCACACCAGCACAAGTGCGGCGGCTTTGACGTACAATCCTCTGACGCCGGAGCTTAGCCCTTGGGCTTGTGGAAGACCCTGCCGGCCTCCTCTTCTTTTCCGGACGGCATCTCCGCCTTTAAAGGGGCGTTCTTCAGCGCCTTCACCTGCGGATCAACGGCCGGCTTAATTGGCATCTTGGTGCTGGCTTCCAGTTCATCCGGCATCGCGGGCACCGGCTGCTTGGTGAGCTTGGCCAATTCGCGCGCTCGGGTCCTTGGATAAACGAACTCATGTCCGTAGTCCATGCCTGGATAAAACCAGGCCCGAAGGGCTTCCGGCGCTCCCGCCGCACACTTTTCAAAGGTGATCACCGTTGTGCCCGTGGGCCTCAGCCACTCATCCGGAATGGCGAGGATGGTGGCATACAGACTTCGTCTGATCTTTGTTGAAGATCTGCACGACAGCAGCCCGGGCCTCCGCCCGCAATCGTCAGCAGCGGCCAGCAGGAGGACGAAACGCGGCCGCAGTTTGGTGGGTCAATCTACCGGACAGTCTCTTTCCCCGCGCTGATGCGCTTGCACCCGCATCGACGCGCGCAGAAAAAATGCTGAACGCAAACGCTTCGAAATCCGGGGATGACGATTCTCATTGCCATCGCCGGCGCTTGATTCTCGCCGGCGGCGATAGTGAGCGATTGCGCCCACTCACGCGAACAATCGCCGAAGATGATCCGCCTGAGCAATTTTGCGGGATTTGCGGTCGGGAAACGTTACTACAGACGCAGAGTCGACTCTCGCCGTCTCTGTTCACGACGCTAGAGGCCGTTGGCGGCCTTTACTCCACGATCCGACCTAGCAGCTTTTCGCGGGATGTCATACAGAATCGGCCGCATGATGTGCTGGTCCTAAGCGCTCATCCCACGCTTGGCTGGAGTGATCTTGGAGAACCCAGGCGTGTCTTCGCGCTTGAGCGCCTGAAAGCCGAGCAGATCGCGGAAACCCGGACTTGTGCAACGGCTGGCGTTGGAGCATCTTCTTCTCAACGATGATGAGGGCGGCATGGCACTGAACGTCGCAAAGAAGCTCATTCGCGCTCACCTCGCTGAGGGGGAGATGCAGCCCGGCCGCGAGATCGGCGTCCACATCGACCAAACGCTGACACAAGACGCCACCGGCACACTGGTGATGCTGGAGCTGGAGGCGATGGGACTCGATCGGGCCCAGACGGAATTGTCGGCGCAGTATGTGGACCACAATCTCATCCAGGAAGACTTTAAGAATCCCGATGACCATCTGTTTCTCTACAGCTCTTGCCGTCGTTTCGGAATCTGGTTCAGCAGGCCCGGCAACGGCGTCAGCCATCCGGTGCATCAAGAGCGTTTCGGAAAGCCCGGGAGAACGCTATTGGGTTCCGACAGCCATACCCCGGCGGCGGGCGCTATCGGCATGCTTGCGATCGGAGCCGGCGGATTGGAGGTGGCTCTCGCAATCGCGGGCCAGCCTTTTTACCTCAAGATGCCCGAGATTTGGGGCATTGAATTGATCGGAACGCTACCGGATTGGGTGAGCGCCAAGGACGTGATTCTGGAGATGCTGCGCCGCCACGGGGTGGCTGGCGGCGTGGGCCGAATTATCGAGTATCGTGGCCGCGGACTCGCCGCGCTTTCCGCGATGGACAGGCACGTGATCGCCAACATGGGGGCGGAACTCGGCGCGACCACGACCGTCTTCCCATCCGATGAAATTGTGCGCGGATTTCTTCGATCGCAGGGGCGCGAGGCAGACTGGACCTCGGTGACCTCGGATCGCGGCGCCGGCTATGACATCGAAGAGAAAATTGATCTCTCGAAACTGGAGCCGATGATCGCCATGCCGTCCAGCCCTGGAAACGTCGTGCCGGTGCGCGAGGTGGCCGGGCAAGAGATCTGCCAGGCATATGTCGGCTCATCTGCGAATCCAGGGTACCGGGATTTCGCGATTGTGGCCGAGATGATTCGCGGCCGGCGTGTGAACGAAAGGGTTTCGCTTGACGTAAACCCGACCTCGCGCCAAATTCTTGAGAACCTGGTGCGGGATGGCCATCTGCTCTCGCTGATCCATGCGGGAGCACGAATCCACCAGGCGGGCTGCAATGGATGTATCGGCATGGGACAGGCGCCCGCCACCGACAAGATCAGCCTGCGCACGGTTCCTAGAAATTTCCCAGGCCGGTCGGGTACGCGCGAAGACAAGGTGTGCCTGGTCAGCCCCGAGACGGCTGCCGCTTCCGCGCTAACGGGCGTGATCACAGACCCACGAACACTAGGAATCGCCTATCCGAAGGTTGCAGATCCTGAGCACCCGCTTCTGAACGCCGAAATGCTGTTGCCGCCACTCCCGCCGGACCAGGCCCGCAGGGAGAAGTTAATCAAGGGGCCAAACATCGAAGCGCTTCCGCAGTTTGACCCGCTCCCGGACGCGCTTGCGCTTCCGGTGCTGCTCAAGTTGGGGGATGATATCTCGACGGATGAGATCATGCCGGCCGGATCGCGCGTGTTGCCATTCCGCAGCAACATCCCCAAAATCAGCGAGTTTGTCTTCGAACCGATCGATCCAACCTACCCTGAACGAGCCACGCAGAAGGCCGGAGGCGGGCACGCGATCGTTGCGGGCTCGAATTACGGACAAGGATCAAGCCGCGAGCACGCCGCGCTCGCGCCACGATACCTCGGCCTTCGCGTTGTAATCGCGAAACGTTTTGCCAGAATCCATTGGCAGAACCTGGTCGACTACGGTGTACTGCCATTGACGTTCGAAAAGCTATCCGATTACGGCGATATCGAGAAGGGTCATGTTCTGCGGTTCAAGAATCTGCGTGGACAATTGCAAAAGAACCGCAGGATCGAGATGGAGAATACAACGAGTGGCCATCGCCTGACCGCAAGTCACGATCTTTCGGAGAGGCAAATTGGCGTACTGCTCGCCGGTGGTCTCATCAATTGGGCGAAGGCCCAGGTCTTGGCCTCGCGATAACGGTGTCAGTGAAACGCGAAGCGATCCTCCGGCGGATCGTCGGCCACCACCCGCGCGTTTTGCTGGCGCGGCATTTCGATCGAGATGGTTCCGCGCTGTTTGGCGTGGTCCGCGAGAACGACCTCAAAGGGATCGTCGCCACCTTGGCCTTGCGCGTATGAAATGATCGCGATCCGCAAGTAACGTTGCACCGTATCGCTCTAATCAGCTGTTCACTACGATATCCGCGAAAATCGTAGTTGACGCAAGCATCAGACCCATGGAGGGCCACAAATCGCGGCGAGCGCTTCGCCGGCTCGTGAAGGAATGGGATACCGAGTCGCAGTTCTGACGTGGCTTTGTCTGGGCGCAATCGCTACAACCGGGAGCGGGCTGGACGTCGCGAAAATTGTCCAGCGATCCGCCCGTGTCACCGACGCCGACCGAGAGGCCGCCCCGAAGTACGATTACAAGGAAACCGATCGGGAGGCCGATGGATCGAGCAAGACTTATTCGGTTTACATGCTTTTCGGCTCTCCCTACCGCGAACTGATTGCGGTCGACGGCAAGCCTTTGCCGGAGGACCGGCAGGTACAGGAAACACGCAAGCTGGCCCAGGAAACCGAGCGGCGGCGAACCGAGTCACCTCAAGATCGCGAGCGTCGCGTCGCGGAATTTCAGAAAGAGCAGAATCGCGACCGCCGCTTCATGCAGGAACTGGTCCACGCCTTCAATTTCAAGCTGCTCGACCAGGCGCAAATCGACAATCGCCAGGTCTATGTGATCCAGGCAACGCCCCGCGCCGGATATCACCCGACCGACAACGCGTCAAAGGTACTGAAAGGCATGCGCGGACAGCTTTGGATCGACAAGCAGACTTTTCAATGGGTGAAGGTCGAGGCGAAGGTGATCCATCCCGTTTCAATCGAGGGGTTCCTCGCCAAGGTCGAGCCAGGCACGCGCTTCGAATTGGAGAAAATGCCGGCCGCGGATGATGTCTGGCTGCCGAAACATTTCTCGATGACATCCAAAGCGGAGATCTTATCGGTAATCCAGCACGGCGAACACGCGGACGAAACCTACTTCGATTACCATCCGGCCGCAATACAATAAACTGCGCATCAATGCATTGCGGCAAGCGGCAACTTGGAGCGGATGAGAGATTCCACCCTCTGCCAGACGACGGGGTCGGATTCAATTTCGATGTGCGGCTTCATGAATAGCCGCGCATACCAGGGATAGCCGGCGCAATTGACGGGGTGAGTCTTATACTCGCATCGAAAATTCCCGAGAATGCGCGTGCGCGAGGTGTCGTCGGCGTAAATTCGCGGCTCGCCCCGCAGCCATCCGTCGCGTTGATAGAAATTGGCGGCCTGCGCCACGTTGGCCGGAATCAACCGGTCATTTTCGCCCGGCTTTGCGACGCTGTCCACTTGAATCGTGAGCAGCACTGGAATGCCTTCTCGTCCGAGCGCGCGCGCCAGCGTGACGGTTTCCGAAGCGCCCCAGCTATGTCCATAAATAATGATGCGCGCCCGGTCCTTTTCCGCTTTCGACAATCCACCGTCGTGATTGGAATCGAGCAGAGCCAAAACCTCGCGGCGCGCCTCTCGTCCACGGCGGTTTTCGAACATTCGCACTTGGACGCCGCTGGGGTAATCCTTGCGCAACAAGTCGGCGAGCTTGACTTCTTGATGAATGGCGTTGGCACGTCCCACCATGCCACCGAGGAAACCGATCACGATCCGATTTTCCGCCGGCTCCAGATCGTGTGCCCGGATGGCAGGATCCGCGCAAGGCAATACCGCTAGAAGCACGAGTACAGAGCGAAAGGGGCACATCATGAAAACTTCTCGGAAGGGAACTGAAACTTGATTGTAGCACCGCTTCGAGCACGGTCACGGATTCACGGGTAGTGCGCTAAATCAGATTTAGCGCACTACCGATTCACGTGATTGGTATCCGGCCGCCTTGCGTTCGGCCCTTCGACTTTCAGGTCCTGGGCAACCGTCAGCGGTTCCGCCACCGAATCCTCGGCGGTCGCGATGCGTCGCGGATTGAAGTGGCCGCCCTCGATCCACGCAAATACGAGGCCTCCTCCGAAGTAAGGATGCAGCACGGCCAAGGGAGCCAGGGGCACCATGTATTTCTTCGATTTCAATAACGATTCGAGGACGCCGCGCACCGGCTTACTGCGCGGCACCTGACCGGGAACCTGTGGAATCGCGAAGATCGACAATTCGTCTTGATGCTTCCTTCCGAAATGCACCACGCATTTCGCCGCCTGCTTCGGCGTCATCATTCCCACATCCGCGATCAGGCTGCGATGAACCAGCCTTGGATAATAGAAATCGATCACGTTCCGCGCGAAGTCCGCGCAATTGTGGAATACAAGATTGAAGTGACTCTTATTGCGTCTGTGGTTGAACGCGTGAATGAACCTGTCGTCCTGAGCCCGCGTGGTGGGCAGCTCGAAACTGTAAATCGTCCGGTCGTAAGCAGCTCCGACCAGTTGGACCCAATCCCCTTTCGGCATGGTGCCGTCGGAACGGTCCGGCGCAAATGCCTCCAGATGTTTGCGCCGATAGGCGTCTCGCAGCCGCGCGACCTCGGTTGCGTTTACGCACTCCGGGACCTGGTCCGCGCGCTCCACAGAGTATAGATAGGGAATCAGGGGCATCGCCAGCCAGTCGTAACCGTCGACGCGGTAGTAGCGGCTTAATACCACCCCTTGTTCGCCCGGGCGACAGCGGCGCAAGGAAACAGGAGACGCTGCGCAAATCTCCGAGAGGTAAACCGAGGCGTGTCCGGTCGGATTCATGCCACCGAAATCGCCGAATGGCTCTTCGAGAAACAGGGCCACATTAGCGCGAGCCGCCGGTTGCGCCGCAAGCGCTCCAAGCAGAACCCAGACGAAACTTAATGACCTCACATCTGTTTGATCGCTCCCGAGCGGCGCTCGCACGTAAAATTCCGGAACGCGGCGCGATTTTAGTGCGAACAAAAAGGAAATTCTCCCGCTGTTCTCCAAGAAGTTCGCGGCATCGGCCTCTCCAGCTAATCGCCGCTCACCTCCGTTCAACTTCTTCCAGAGCTTCCGCTTGGCTTCGGTGCGGATATACGCATAGCGCGCTGAGCGCGGCTTTGTCGGGCTCCGGAGCTGCTTCATCGGGTGGGACCCACAACCGATTTCTCCTCGATTCTGATGCGTGCATTGGGATGCGCTCGCCTTGCTTCGGTCAATTTGCGCTCGACCCTCTCCGCGTCCGTATCGCTCGGCCAGTAGATCTCCATCCCGGAATTCCCATACCATACGATGCTCAGTTGTCTCATGTCTCACTCTCTTCCACCCGCTTCACATCCAGAGGGCGTGATCTCAGGGGCGAAAATTAGCTCAGCCCGCTGGAATAGGTCGATTTTTTTTGCCTTGGTCGGGGACCGGAATGGCGGGTCGCGAGCGCTTGCGGTAGCCGTCACGAGCTATTGCAGGCGAAGCGACACTGGAGTTTCCTCAGCCTCCGCCCCCGGTTGAGAAGCCTTTTTGATGCGCTCCCGTTCGGCGGCGCTCTTCCTTTCGCCCTGCTCGCCACACAGACGCAGCGGCATCACCATTTCGTCCTTGTTGGCCTTCGGAGCGGACTTTCTCCTTCCGGCGAGCGGCTTGATAGCCCTTCACTACCTCGGGCTTGATTTCCAGGACCACGTCTTCCGGCAGACAGACGGGCGCGCCGCGTTTGCGCCTGCGCTTGGGTAGTCAAATTTCTCGAATAGCTGGCCCGCGATCAGCGCGCCGTTAGCGGATGCAGCCGCGGCGCCAGATCCTTCAGGATCTGCACCGCCAGGGCGCTCGTAAATGAATAGGACCCTGCCGTCTGGCTCGGCACAAAGGCGGTCACGGTGCCGAAAAGGCGATCGCCGGCGATAAACACAAACGTCGCCGTCCGGTTCACCGGGCGATCGGAAGTCACTCCGCCGCCGCGCGCGAAAACCTTGAATCGATTGTCGCCCGTTCCGGTCTTGCCGCCGACCGGCAGGAATCGCCCGCCGGGAAGAACAAACGCATGGAACGCGCGCCGGCCGGTTCCATTCTTCACCACCCCCATCATCTCCTGGTGGACCAGGCGCGCGATCTCGGGCGACAGCACCCGCGCGCCCGGTGGAGGTTTCGGCGCGAGCGAAGTTTCCATGGGCGTTCCGGCGCCAAACGTGACCTCGCGAATGTCCTCCACTGGATTCAGAACGCCGTCACTGGCGATGATCCCCGCGAGTTCGGCGAGCGCGCTCGGCGTATCACCCGAAACTCCAATCGAGGTCGCATACGACGGCACCAGCGACTTGAAAGGATAGCCCAGCCGCGCCCATCTCTTCCAGATCTCATGGAATGCGTCCTGCTCGAGCACGATCCCGATCCGCACGTCCTGTCCGCGCCGCTCTTTCCTCCGGAACAGCCAGCGGTACACCTCCTGCCGTTCGGCACGGCTGTGCGCCAGAACTTCGGAAAGCGATGCTTGTGGATGCTCGGCGAGGTAGCCGGCCACCCACAACTCCAGCGGATGAACGCGTGCCAGGTAGCCACGATCCGACAGGCTGAACTTGTCCGGGCCGTAGGTCGCGTACAGCTTTTCGAGGTTCTGGTTCGCCAGCAGCGGAGCCGGTACGTGCTGTTTCAAAAACGCGGCGAACGCGCCGAAATCCGCCTGAGGCCGCACCGACCGGTACATCACCGCGACGCGCCACGGCGCCGCACGGGCGTTTGCCACCAGAGCCGACAGCGCTTGATCCGGGGTCTCGCCGTGGTAGGTCGAATAAAACCGCCCGATGAACGTGGATCCCTCCTCATCGGCGAACCGTCGCAGATAATTCATGCGGGCCGGATTGTCAGGGTCGGAAAGCACGGCGGGCGACGCGCCCGGAACGCGCCACTTGTAGTAGTTCTCAACGTCGCGCATCAGGCGAATGAAAACCAGATTCACGGATTGCTCAAAGCCCTGGCGCACGGTAAACATCTGC
>JASHWA010000483.1 GCA_030044325.1 Bryobacteraceae bacterium | reverse complement strand
TTCGACGGCTTTCGCAATTCCTACACCATCGGCGCGAATGATCAGCTCCTGACCGCGAAGGATTACCGGCCGCTGATCGTCGCCTATCGCAACAACGCTCCGGTGACGCTTTCCGACGTTGCGAGCGTGATCGACGACGCCGAAAACGTAAAGCTCGCGGCGTGGATGAATGAGACGCCCGCGGTGATCGTGAACATCCAGCGCCAGCCCGGCGCGAACATCATCGAAGTGGTGGATCGCGTCAAGCGCCTGCTTCCGACGCTTGAAGCCTCCCTGCCGAGCGCGATCAAAGTCCAGATTCTCACGGACCGCACCACCACGATTCGCGCGTCCGTCGCGGACGTGCAGTTCGAATTGATGCTGACCATCGCGCTGGTGGTCATGGTCATCTTTTTATTCCTGCGCACGCTTTCGGCGACCGTCATTCCGAGCGTCGCGGTACCGCTTTCGCTGGTGGGAACCTTCGGCGCGATGTACCTGCTGGGCTACAGCCTGAACAATCTGACGCTGATGGCGCTCACCATTTCGACGGGCTTTGTCGTCGACGACGCGATCGTGATGATCGAGAACATCGCGCGCTACATCGAGGAGGGCATGGCGCCGATGGAGGCCGCGCTCAAAGGCTCCGAGCAGATCGGTTTCACTATTTTGTCGCTGACCGTTTCGCTGATCGCCGTTCTGATCCCGCTGCTGTTCATGGGCGACATCGTGGGCCGCCTGTTCCGCGAGTTCGCGATCACGCTGGCGGTGACCATCCTGATTTCGGCCATGGTTTCGCTCACGCTGACGCCCATGATGTGCGCGCGGCTTTTGAAACATAAACCGGAATCCGAGCAGGGCCTGTTTTACAGGATCTCGGAGCGCGGTTTTCAGGCGATTATCCGGTTTTACGGAAAAACGCTCACCGCCGTGCTGCGCGCGCAGCCGGTGACGCTGCTGGTGGCCGCGGGAACGCTCGCCGCGACCATTTATCTGTACATCGTCATCCCCAAGGGATTTTTCCCCGTTCAGGACACGGGCGTGATTCTGGGCGTTTCCGAGGCTGCGCAGACGATTTCGTTCCCGGCCATGGCGGAAAGGCAGAAGGCGCTCGCCGGCGTGATCCTGAAGGACCCCGCGGTGGACAGTCTTTCGAGCTTCATCGGCGTCGACGGCACCAACGTGACGCTCAACAGCGGGCGCATTCAGATCAATTTGAAGCCGCTCGAAGAACGCGGGATCAGCGCGAGCGACGTGATCCGCCGGCTTCAGCCGCAGCTCGCCAAAGTCGACGGAATCACGCTGTTCATGCAGCCGGTGCAGGACCTGACGGTGGAAGACCGCGTGAGCCGCACGCAGTTTCAGTACAGTCTTGAAGACGCGGACGCGCGCGAGTTGGCCACCTGGGTGCCGCGCTTCCTTGCCAAGCTCCAGCAGATCCCCGTGCTGCGCGACGTGGCGAGCGATCAGTTGAATGGAGGCTTGCAGGCGAACCTGCTGATCGACCGCAACACGGCGTCGAGGTTCGGAATCACGCCGCAATTGATCGACGACACGCTGTACGACGCCTACGGGCAGCGCCAGATCTCGATCATGTTCACGCAGTTGAATCAATATCGCGTGGTGCTCGAATTGAAGCCGGATTTGCAGCAGAACCCGGCCGAATTGAAAGACATCTACATCCGCTCGCAGCAGGGCGGGGAAGTTCCGTTGAGCGCCTTCACCACCTTCCAGCCGGCGACTGCGCCGCTGGTGGTGAATCACCAGGGGCAGTTCCCGGTGGTCACGGCGTCGTTCAATCTGGCGCCCGGCGCGTCCTTGGGCGACGCGGTGACGGCGATCGACCAAGCGAAACAAGAGCTGGGCATGCCTCCCAGCATTCAGGCGGCGTTCCAAGGCACCGCCGCCGCGTTTTTGAATTCGCTCGCGAACGAGCCGATCCTGATTCTGGCCGCGCTGGTGACCGTGTATATCGTGCTCGGCGTGCTGTATGAGAGCTACATCCATCCCATCACGATTCTTTCGACGCTCCCGTCGGCCGGCGTGGGCGCGCTGCTCGCTCTGATGATCTGCAAGACCGATTTCAGTGTGATCGCGCTGATCGGAATCGTGCTCTTGATCGGCATCGTCGAAAAGAACGCCATCATGATGATCGATTTCGCGCTCGAAGCCGAGCGCAAGGAGGGCAAGCCGGCACGGGAAGCGATTTACCAGGCGTGCCTGCTGAGGTTCCGGCCGATTCTGATGACCACGCTCGCGGCGATGGGCGGCGGCGTTCCGCTCGCCCTCGGCACGGGTACCGGGTCGGAGCTGCGGCGCCCGCTGGGCATCGCCATCATCGGCGGCCTGATCTTTAGCCAGCTCCTGACGCTGTACACCACGCCGGTAATCTACCTGTTCTTCGATCGGCTGGCGCGGCGCACATCGCGTTCTAAAGTTCCGGTCGGCGTCATGCATCCCGCACACCTGGAGGAAGCCGGTGATTAATCATGGTTAAAATTGCGACCCAGCTTGATAACGGCGGGCAGGTGACCTTGACGCTCGCCGGAAAGTGCAACGGCGGCTCGCTCGGCGAGCTGCGCCGCGCCATCGACAAAGCCCGCAGGATGCAGCGGCAGATCGTGATCGATCTGGGGGAAGTGACGCTGGTGGACCGTCCCAGCCTCCAGTTTCTGGCCGCGCAGGCGCGCGACGATATCAAACTGATCAATTGTCCGGAGTACATCGAGCCATGGATTTTGCGGGAGACGGCGTCATGAAGTTTACATGGGTGGTTGTGTCGATCGCGCTCGGCGCGTCGTCCTGCATGGTCGGGCCGAAGTACGCGCAGCCTTCCGCGCCCGCCCCGCCGGCGTTCAAGGAGTCCGGGCCGGCCAACTTCAAGGAAGCCGCCGGATGGAAGCCGGGCGAGCCGCTTGACAACATGAATCGCGGAAAATGGTGGGAAGTTTTCAAAGATCCGCAATTGAACGCGCTCGAGGACCAGGTGGAAACGGCGAACCAGACGCTCGCCGGAGCCGAGGCGGCATACCGCCAATCGCGCGCGCAGATCAAAATTTCCCGCTCGCAGCTGTATCCCACGCTGAGCGGCGGAGGGAGCGTGACGGGCATCGGAAGCTCGGGAAACAGCAGTCCCGAGCATTTCGGGGCCACGCAGTACGCCTTGCTTGAAATGCCCACAGCCAGCGCGACCTGGGTACCGGATTTCTGGGGACAGGTGCGCCACACCATCGAAAACAACGTCGATCTGGCGCAGGCGCAGGCGGCCAATCTCGCCAACACGCGTTTGAGCCTGCAATCGGCGCTGGCGCTCGATTACTTCCAGTTGCGCGGCCTCGACGCGCAGAAGCAGCTTCTCGACACCACCACGGAAGCGTATCAGAGGGCGCTGCAACTGACCGTCAACCGCTACAACCAGGGAGTCGCATCGCAGGTGGACGTGGCGCAGGCGCAGACCCAGCTCGCCCAGACGCAGGCGCAATCCACCGACACGCTGGTCGCGCGCCAGCAGTACGAGCACGCCATCGCGATCCTGGTGGGGAAGGCGCCCGCCGAACTCGCGATTCCGTTCACGCCGGAGATGCCCGCGCCGCCGCCCATTCCGGGCATGCTGCCGTCGGAGCTGCTCGAACGGCGCCCGGATATTGCGAGCAACGAGCGCCAGGTCGCCGCCGCCAACGCGGAAGTCGGGGTGAACTACGCCGCCTACTATCCCACCATCACGCTGGGCGCGAGCGGAGGGTTTGAAGGCACGTCGCTGGTGAACCTGTTCACCTGGCCCAGCCGGTTCTGGTCGCTGGGACCGTCGCTGAGCGAACTGATTCTCGATTTCGGAAAGCGGCGCGGGCAGATCGAAGTATCCGAAGCGAGCTACGATCAGGCCGTCGCCAATTATCGCCAGACAGTGCTGGCCGCGTTCCAGCAGGTGGAGGACCAGCTCGCCGCGCTGCGCATCCTCGAACAGGAAGCCGAGCAGCAGGCCGGCGCGGTGACGTACGCGGAGCGCTCGCTGCAGCTCGCCAATGCGCAGTATCAGGGCGGAATCGCGAATTATCTACAGGTGATCAGCGCGCAGGAAATCGCGCTCTCGAACGAAGTGACCGCGGTGCAGCTCAAGACACGGCGCATGACGGCCGCGGTTTCTCTCATCGAAGCGCTCGGCGGAGGCTGGGATGTTTCACAGCTTCCGACGCCCAAACAAGTGACGCCGCAAAAGCCGCCGAAAGTGGAGAAGGCGTCGACTACGTCGCCGTAAGGCGCCCATCGTAGGGCAGGCCTTCCGCCCTCCTGCTCGAAAAAAACCACGCGCACGGAAATCCGCCGCCGTGAGCCTTTACCCTAGCGCTGGATGCGCGCGGAGCCGCCCTGCGCGAAGCTCCTCACCTGATCGAGCGTCGCCATGGTCGTGTCGCCGGGAAAGGTCGTGAGCAGCGCGCCGTGCGCCCATCCCAGCCGCACGCAGCTCTCCGCCGGCTCACCCGAAAGCAGGCCGTAAAAAAATCCCGAAGCGAATCCGTCGCCGCCGCCCACGCGATCGAAAACATCCAGCTCGCACACCGGCGCCACGTGCGTTTCGCCGTCGATCCAGGCAACCGCGCTCCACCTGTGCCG
>JASHWA010000482.1 GCA_030044325.1 Bryobacteraceae bacterium | reverse complement strand
TCAGCAGTAGTAATGAAATCATAAACTTACATAGGTGCGTCAATTGCCCTACAATCAGCATCTATGATGAAGGCGCAACTGGACGAGCACGCTGGGGAGCTGACTCTTAAAGTCTGTGGACGCCTCGCGGATGGTTGGGTGGAGGAGCTGGCCAACTGCTGGCGGGCCGCTCGTGCCAAGCATCCCTCCGCGCCGATTTCGGTCGATCTGCGCTCGGTCACCTTCATCGACCCCGCCGGTGAAGCCCTGCTCCGGCGGATGCATGCCGAGGGCGCGAAATTTCTCGCGGCGGGTTTGTGGAATCAGGAAGTCGTGAACCAGGTCACAGGCGGTTCGAAATGAAATTTTTTTTGCTGCTGTTGGTCCCGACATTTGTGTGGGCGCAGGGCCCCGCTGTTCCTCCCCCGCCCTCTACGGCGGAACCTGCGATTCCGCAGAATCCGGGGCTCTCTTTCAACTCCTCGCCCGACCAGTTTCAGGCGAGCGTCCCCACCGGCCAGGCGAGCCCCGCGCCCATCGCGCTTTCGCTCCAGGATGCCATCGAACGCGGCCTCAAAACAAATCTCGGCCTTCTTGTGCGCTCCACCGGCGCCGATCTCGCACGTGCCGAACGGCGCCGCGCGCTCTCCTATTTGCTGCCGAACCTCCAGGGCCAGGTTTCCGGAACCGAGGAGCAGATCGATCTGGCCGCGCTCGGATTCGCCGGCATCAAAGGATTTCCCGTTCCGCTAGTGATCGGCCCCTTCGGCTACAACGACGCCCGCGCCTCCGTGTCGCAGACCGGTTTCGATTGGACCGCCTGGAAAAACAAGCTCGCTGCCAATCAGAACATCAAGGCCGCGCAGCTTTCCGTGCAGGACGCGCGCGATTTGGTGGTCCAGGCGGTCGCCTCGGCGTACATGCTGATCATCGCCGGCCAGGCGCGCGTCACGGCCACGCAGGCGCAGGTGGATACCGCGCAGGTGTTGTACCAGCGCGCGCACGATCAACACGTCGCCGGCGTCGCGCCTGCCATCGACGAGCTGCGCGCGCAGGTCGAATTGAAGACCCAGCAGCAGAATCTGCTCGCGCAGCAGAACCAGCTCGATCACGACATGCTCGCCCTCGGCCGCGTCATCGGTTTGCCCATCGGCCAGACCTTCACGTTGAGCGAGAACATTCCCTACAAAGCGCTCGAAGCCATTTCGCCCGGCGATGCGCTGCATCACGCGCTCGAAAATCGCGGCGACTATCTGAGCGCGAAGATGCAGGTGCAGGCCGCGGAAACCGCGCGCGACGCCGCGCGCGGCGAGCGTTACCCCTCCGTCGGCCTCGCCGCGTATTACGCCGATACGGGAACCACCTTCGCGAGCTCGCACGGAAATTTCGGCGTCACCGGCTCGCTCAAATTCAACATTTTCGATTCCGGCAAAATCCGCTCCGATATCGAGCAGGCGGAAGCCGTGCTGAAGCAGCGCCGTGACCAGCTGGCCAATCTGGAGGGCCAGGTCGATTTCGAAATTCGCACCGCGCTGCTCGACTTGAAAACCGCCGCGGACCAGGTCGCGGTCGCGCAGGATAATCTCGGGCTCGCCGATCAGACCCTCACCCAGGCGCGGGACCGCTTTGCGGCGGGCGTCGCCGACAACCTGGAAGTCGTGCAGGCCCAGGAGTCGGTCGCCGACGCGAACCAGCGGCTGATCTCCGCCACTTACATGCACAACCTGGGGAAGGTTTCACTCGCCCGCGCCATGGGCGCGACGCAAACGAATTTACAGCAGTATCTGGGAGGCCAATAATGGCGATCGACAAGGAAGTTCATGCGGTGGTGCGGACCCGAGCGAGCGGTAAAACCCTCGCCCTGCGCGTGCTGTTCGCGCTGGTGCTGATCGGGATTGCAAGCGGCGCTTACGTCTATTGGAAAAATTCGCAGCGCTTCGAAACCACCGACGACGCCCAGGTGGACGGCGAAATCTACTCCATCAGCTCGCGCGTTTCCGGCCACGCCATCGAGGTTCCCGTCGAAGACGAGCAGTTCGTCAAAGCCGGCGACGTTTTGATGCGGCTCGATCCCAAGGACTACCAGGTCGCCGTCGAAAAAGCCAGGGCGGATCTGGCCGACTCGATCGCCGGTTTTCAAAGCTCGCGCACCGACGTGCCGATCACTTCGGTCACCACCATCAGCACCCTCGCCGGTGCCCGATCCGCCCGCGCCGATGCCTCCGCCGCGCTGAGTGGAGCCGAGCAGCAGTTGGGGGGCGCCCGCGCGCGCCTCGCCACCGCGCAGGCCAACGTGCGCGTGGCGGAAGCCAATTATTCCAAAGCCGCGGCCGATCTCAAACGCTACCAGATGCTGGTCGATAAAGACGAAATTTCCAAGCAGGTTTACGATCAGGCTTCGGCTGAGGCGGATGCCGCGCGCGCCACCCTCGATGCGCAGAAGGCCCAGGTGATCGAAGCGCAGCAGAATATCTCCGCCGCGGAAAAGGCCGTCGAACAGGCGCGCGCGCGCGTCGAACAATCCGATGCCACCGTTCAATCCGCGATGACCGGCCCCCAGCAGGTGAAGGTGACCGAAGCCAAGGCGCAGGCCGCCGCAGCCAAGGTCGAACAGCAAAAGGCCGCGCTCGCGCAGGCCGAATTGAATCTTGAATACACCACCCTGGTCGCGCCCGTCAGCGGCGTGATCGCGCGTAAAACGCTCGAAGTCGGAAACAACGTCTCGCCCGGCCAGCAGTTGATGGCCATCATCCCGCTCGAAGGCGTCTGGATCACGGCCAATTTCAAAGAGACCCAGCTTCGCAACATGAAGGTCGGCCAGCCCGTGACCATCACCGTCGACGCCTACGATCGCCAATACACCGGCAAGATCCTGCGCATAGCGGGCGCGAGCGGAGCTCGCATGAGCCTGCTGCCGCCTGAAAACGCGACCGGTAACTACGTCAAAGTCGTGCAACGGATTCCCGTGCGCATCGCGCTCGATCCCGGACAGAACCAGGATCATCTGCTCAGACCGGGAATGTCCGTGGAACCGTCGGTGAGGGTCGAGTGAGCGCGGCATCCACCACCCTGCCCGCGCCCGCCGCGGCGCAATGGAAGCCGTCGCACAATCCCTGGGTGATCGCGATGGTGGTCACCATGGCGACGTTCATGGAGGTGCTCGATACCAGCATCGCCAACGTGGCGCTGCCCCATATCGCCGGCACCCTTTCGGCGAGCACCGACGAAAGCACTTGGGTGCTGAGCTCGTACCTCGTCGCCAACGCCGTGATTCTCCCCATCAGCGCCTGGCTCGCGACGCGTTTCGGGCGAAAACGGTTTTACATGACCTGCGTGGTGCTGTTCGGCATCAGCTCGCTGCTGTGCGGGTTGGCGCCCTCGCTTTCCATGCTCGTGTTTTTCCGCGTGCTGCAAGGTCTGGGCGGCGGAGGCCTCGCGCCCAGCGAGCAGGCCATCCTGGCCGACACCTTTCCGCCCGCCAAGCGCGGCATGGCGTTCGCGATTTATGGAATGGCCGTGGTGCTCGCGCCGGCCATCGGCCCCACTTTGGGCGGATATGTCACCGATAATTTCAATTGGCGCTGGATTTTCTTTATTAATGTCCCGGTGGCCATCGTTTCGCTGATTTTGACCTCGCGCCTGGTGGAAGATCCGCCGCATTTGAAGGCCATGCGCGAAAAGGCGGGAAAGGTCGATTATATCGGCCTCGGATTGGTCGCCGTGGGCGTGGGAGCGGCGCAGGTGGTGCTCGATAAGGGCCAGCGTGAAGACTGGTTTTCCTCGCCGTTCATCTTCTGGTTCCAGGTCACTTCCACAATTTGCATTATTTCCGCGATTTTCTGGGAATATCATCATGAAAATCCGGTCATCGATATTCGATTATTCAAAAATCGCAATTTCGCCGTATCCTGCGTGATGATGTTCATGCTGGGCGCGGCGCTGTTCGGAGCCACGGTCCTGTTGCCGCAGCTGGTCCAGACGCTCATGGGCTACACGGCCGAGCAGGCCGGATGGGTGCTTTCGCCGGGCGCGGTGGTGATCATCCTGATGCTGCCGTTCGTCGGAAAATTGGTCGGCAAAATCGATCCGCGATGGATGATC
>JASHWA010000481.1 GCA_030044325.1 Bryobacteraceae bacterium | reverse complement strand
TGCGGCCGGTTGTACTGATCGAGCGCGGGCAGGTCGTTGAAGGTCAGATAGTGGACCAGCACGGCCGCTGTGTTCACCGCGTTGTGCGGGCATCCGGCCATGTTGATGACCTTGACTCCAGGAACAGCTTCGGAAACGCCCAGGGCGCCCGTCGGATTCGGTTTGGCGCGAACCAGGCCGCCATCGAAGGCGCAGGCGCCTACCGCAATCACGGCGGCCGCATTCTTGCACACTTTCTCGGCGATGTGGATGGCGCTCTCGCCGCCGATGGTGCAATACACTCCGTCGTCGCCGGTGGGAATCGCGCCTTCCACCACGCACAGGTACTTGCCCTTATCCTCATTCACCACGCGATCGAGAACGGCATTGGCCTGCTTGCCAGAGCCGGCCATGACGACTTCGTGATATTCCCAGGAAAGCAGGTCCAGTACGACGTCTGCGACATCGGGATGGCTCGATCGCAGAATGGATTCCGAGCATCCAGTGCAATCCTGGAACTGGAGCCAGACGAGCACGGGCTTTTTGGCCTTCCCGACGGCTGCGACGGTCTGCGCCAGGTATCGATTGGGAAGCGCCAGAGTCGCAAGAGTGGCGCTGCAAAATTGAACTAATTGTCTTCGGGAGATGCCGCGGCGCTTGAGCGCGCCGCTTAAATCAGTTTCAGGTGTGAGCATGGACGCCTCCTTGGGGCGTGGCTCGAGTTGGTGATAGTCATCGGGTTGCCGCGGCCAGTGTGCTCGCCGCGGCTTTCTTTCGCGCTGCACGCCTTTCGAGCCAGTTCATCCACGGATCGAAACCGGCGCTGGTGATGCAGGAGGTCTGTATGATGGCGATGTCCGGATTAATGCTGCGAGCGTTCTCGAGCGCCAATTCGGGCCTAAACGGAACGTGCGGGAGCAGATCGATCTTGTTGAGGATCATCAGCTCGGATTTACGAAAAATTCCGGGATATTTGAGGGGCTTGTCTTCGCCCTCGGCGCAGCTCAGGATCACGACTTTCAAGTCCTCGCCGAGATCGTAGCTGGTGGGACACACCAGGTTGCCGACGTTTTCGATGAACAGGAGCTCGAGTCCCTCCTGAAGCCAGTCGGAAACGTGATCTTCGACCATCCGGGCGTCGAGATGACAGGCGCCGACCGTGGTGATCTGCCGCACGGGAAATCCATAGCGGCGCAGCCGGATCGCGTCGTTTTCGGTTTGCAGATCGCCGGTGACCACGGCGGCGCGGGTATGAACCGGGAGACGCTCGAGCGTCTTTTCGAGAAACGCCGTTTTGCCCGCCCCAGGCGAGCCGATGAAATTGAGCGCGAGCGTGCCGGTTCCTGTCAAGGCCTCACGCAGACGCGCCGCAATGCGGTCGTTCTCGCTTAAGACTTTCTTCTCGATCGTGACCCGATTCATACCTCGGCCTTTCGTACGGATGTTCCGGATGGCTCCGGCTCCTCCGCATCGTCAAACTCGATAAAGGAGATCGCCAGATCGTCGGACGCGGGGCGGTAATCGATCTCCAGTTCGAGGGAGCCCCTGGCAGTTGAAAAATTCATCTCCTTGGCCAGGACCTCGAAGCAAAACCTGAGCGATTCCTGATCGACGCCCGCGTACTCGCCGATTCGCAACCCGACTTTCGTTGCGCGGCACCCGGGGGTGCGGTGCGTCTCCTGGTGCACCGCTTCGAGTACCGAACTGGCGATCCCCATCTCGTGCATTGCGATCACTTGACCCACGCGTTCCGCGACTGTCGCGCATCATACGGACGACAGTAATGGAGCGCCCAGGTCCGCATTTCAACAAATCCTCGGCAACTGATCTCCCGCGAGCAGATCCACAATGCGTGTTGACCCGAACGCGGTTTTCATCGTCACCAATCCAGCATGTTGGTCGCCAACCGTGCCGATAATTGCGGCATCTCGCCCACGCAGATTGCGCCGCATCGCGTCAACCACTCGGTCTGCGATGGCCGGCGCCACGATGGCCACCAACTTTCCTTCATTCGCCACATACAGCGGATCGAGCCCCAGCAGTTCGCAGGCGCCCTTCACGTCGTCGCGCACCAGGATCTTCGACTCCTCGATGTGCATGCTCACCTGCGAGGTCGCCGCGATTTCGTTAAGTGCGCTGCTTAGCCCACCCCGGGTGGGATCGCGCAGGCAGCGGATCTCGCTCGACACGGCCAGCATGCCGGCGACGAGCTCGTGCAAGGGCGCCGAATCGCTCTCGATTTCGGTCTCAAACTCCAGCCCGTCGCGCTGCGCCAGGATGGCAATGCCGTGATCGCCGATCGCTCCGCTCAGGATCACCCGATCGCCCGGCCGCGCATAGGAGGCGGAAAGTTGAACACCCTCCGGCACGATTCCGATCCCGGTCGTATTAATAAAAAGGCCGTCGCCCTTTCCCCGTTCGACGACCTTTGTATCGCCGGTGACAATCGCCACTCCGGCGTCTGCGGCGGCCTTCGCCATGGACGAGGCGATCCTCCGCAGCATATCTGTCGAAAAACCTTCTTCTAAAATGAACGCGGCGCTCAAAAACAGCGGGCGCGCGCCGCCCATCGCCAGATCGTTGATGGTTCCATGCACCGCGAGCGATCCGATATCGCCGCCTGGAAAAATCAGCGGCTTCACCACAAAAGAATCCGTGGTGAAAGCGACTCGCTCTCTTCCGATCTCGAAAATCGCCTGGTCGTCCATCCGGTCGAGCATGGGATTCGAGAACAGCGGCAGAAAAACGTCGCGCAGCAACTCCGCACTCAGTCTTCCGCCGCTGCCGTGCCCGAGCACAATCCGCTCGCGCGTGGCGATGGGGGCGGGACAAACGAAGGTCGCGCTCATGACACGGTCACCATATGCCGGCGGTACTGGTAGTAAGCCGCGCACGCTCCTTCCGCCGAAACCATCGGCGCGCCCAGCGGCGACATCGGCGTGCACCGCGTCCCGAAGGCCGCGCAATCGACCGGTTTTTTCAATCCCTGAAGCACCAGCGCGCTGATGCACTCCTTCGGCTCTTCGGCGGAAACACCTTCGAGGGAGAAAACGCGCTCCGCATCGAACTCCGCAAACGCATCGCGCAGCCGGTACCCGCTTTCCGCGATCTCGCCGATCCCGCGCCACTTGCGGCCGGACACCTCGAACACCTCGCGCATGATCTTCTGCGCCGCCGCGTTGCCTTCCGCGTGCACCGAGCGGGCGTACTGATTTTCTAGCTCCGCGCGGCCCTCCTCGAGCTGCGCGACGAGCATGAAGATCGCTTCGAGCAGATCCAGCGGCTCGAACCCGCCCACCACGATGGGCACCCGATATTGATTCACCAACGGCTCGTATTCGCTGTAGCCCATCACGGTGCAAACGTGACCGGGTGCAATGAATCCCTGGACGCGATTCGTCGGTGAATCAAGAATCAGGCGCATGGCCGGCGGCACTAGAACGTGCGACACCAGCATCGAAAAATTGTTCAAACCCTCCGCGCGAGCCTGCCACACGGCCATCGCGTTCGCCGGCGCTGTGGTTTCGAATCCCACGCCGAAAAACACAACCTTCTTATTAGGATTGGCGCGCGCGATCTGGAGCGCATCGAGCGGCGAATACGCAACGCGCACATCCGCGCCTTCGGCCTTGGCCTGAAACAGATCGCCCGTCGACCCCGGGACGCGCAGCATGTCTCCGTAGGAAACGAAAATCACATCCGGAAGCGATGCGGTGCGGATGGCGCGATCGACCATCTCCAGCGGGGTCAC
>JASHWA010000480.1 GCA_030044325.1 Bryobacteraceae bacterium | reverse complement strand
ATGGATGCATCGGCGGCGCTCCTCACCCGAGCCCAGCTCTTTTTTTGAGAAAGTCCAGCTCGACTTTCAACTGTCCGATCTGCTGGTACAGCTCGGCCTTCTCCTGGTCGGCCTGCTGGCGCACTTGTTCGCGACCGTGAGCGAACACGTCGGGCAAGCCCTCCATCGCCTGGCGTTTCCAAAAGCCGATCTGGGTCGGATGGACGCCGTAGGTTTGGGCGATTTGCGCGGTGGTCTTTTGGCCCTTGATCGCCTCGATGGCCACCTTGGCCTTCAGGCTCGGCGGATGATTCTTCCTGGTCTGCGGCATTGTCTTCTCCTATTTTCAAATGCCGCCCCACCATCTAAGAAGGGGTCACTTTTTTGTCCAAAAAATGGGGTCCACCACATTCGTTGGTATACTGTCCGACGCGAATGCGCGGACTAGGCTCGAGGAGCTGAAGGAGGCGGATGCCGATGAAGACAAAGTTTATCAGCAGGCTCGGGAGCTCAGTCATTCGTTTCGAGACGGCCTGCTCGAATTCTTCTTTGACACCGAAAGTGAAATTGACGATCTGACGAAAAATTACGGAGTGTTTTAATGCGACCAATCGGATTTTCAACCGGCGCCCTCGCCTACGCGGATTTCGAACGCGGGCTTGAAATGGTACGGCAGCACAGACTGAATGTAGTCGAACTGTCGGCCCTTAGGCAGAATGAGCTGATTCCGATGCTCGATTCCGTTCCGTGCCTCGATTTGACGGGTTTCGCATATATTTCAATTCACGCTCCAAGCTATTTTGAGCCCGAGCGTGAGGCCGTGCTTTGGGACCGCCTTCGCGATGAAGCGGGGCGCGGTTGGCCCATTGTTGTCCACCCTGACGTGATCAATGATTTCGGCCTGTGGCGGGAATTCGGCGAGCTGGTTTGCATCGAGAACATGGATAAGCGGAAGCCGATCGGTCGCACAGTTCACGAACTCGCCTGTGTGTTTCGTGAACTGCCAAGTGCCACCTTTTGTTTTGACATAGGGCATGCCCGTCAAGTGGATCTTACAATGACAGAAGCGTACCTGATCCTGCGTGAATTTGGCTCGAGGCTCAGACAGGTCCATGTGAGTGAAGTGAACTCCCGGAGGAAGCACGACGTTCTTTCCTATTCGTCAATCATGGCGTTTCAGGAGGTTTCTCACCTAATCGCCGAGGACGTGCCAATAATTCTTGAAACGCCTGTCTGTCCGGAAGGTATTGAAACCGAGATCGAAAAGGCTCGGAGAGCTTTACCGATTAAGGTCGAAGTGATGGTCGCGTAGGCAGGCCCGCGTGACCTTTCGGTTCTACCCTCGGTGGCGACCATCCGACAAGGAAAGCGGCTGCATGCGATTCTTGGAGAAGGCCGGGACTGTGATCGAACGCCGCGAAGAGTCAAGGCGAGAAGGAGACCCAACGAAGTCGTGCTTTGACACGTCGCGGCTCGCCGCGGTCGCGGCTGTCCGAGCCGGAGAACTCCGGATCGCCGGTTGAGGGATTGTCCCGTTGTCTGGAGACCTATTCCGCCCGAAGGCTATTCATCGGGTCGGTCGTTGCCGCGCGACGAGCGGGAATAAAAGCCGCCGCAAGCGATACGAGGGCGATCATCAAGACCAGGCCTGCCAATAATGCCGCATCACGATTTGCCTTGATCGGCTCAACTGCCGCAATCAAGGTTCTTGCGGCCCAGGTGCCGAGCAGACCTACCGCGATGCCCCCGGCAAGCATTCCGCCGACTCTTCGATAGATCGCCGCGAAAATCCGCGCGCGCGTCGCACCCACCGCGATGCGAATCCCGATTTCGCGCCGCGAAAGCTCGACTTCCTGGCTGATCAAACCATAGAGTCCGATGAGCGAAAGCGCCAGCGCGAGCATCGCGAAGCTCGCGAAGAGCCAATTCTCCAGCCGTTCGAACGTCAGCGCAGTCGCGATCACGGCGCTCATCGTTTTGGGCGTTCTGAAGGGCAACGTGCGATCCAGGTCGCCCAAAATCCGCCGCAAATCGGGGGTGATCGAAGCAGGTTCCCCATCGGTGCGTACGACCATCTGCATGGAAGAGATGAATTGGGGCTGACTCTGCGGCGATAACTCCGACAGCGCGTAATCGAACTCTGCCAAGTCGCCCTCTAAGATGCTCTGGCGGACATTGCTCACCACGCCGACGATGACGGATTTCGAGCCGCCGCCTTGATCGATTGCCTGTCCGATGGGATCGACGCCTTTCGGGATGAAACGGTCGACAAATTTCTCATTCACGACGATGGTTGCGTTTTTTAGATCTGGCGTGTCGAGTTTGTCGTCGAAAAGACGGCCGTGGATCAGTCGAAGACCGAGCGCGGAATAGTATCCAGGGGTGACAAAGCGAACCTCGGCGAGCCGTTCCTGATTGGGCGGCGGAGGTGGCTGACCCACTATTTGGATATCGCTGTTCCAACCCCAGTTTTCGATCGGGATGATTTGAATTAGGCCGGCCGCTCGGACGCCGTGCATCGAGTGCACGCGATCGAGCAACGGGCGGTAAAAATCCGCCATGATGTCGCGGCTTTCGTAACTCCCCGGCGAGAGATCGATTTCGGCAGCCAGAATATGCGCGGGATCGAAGCCGAAGTCGGCGTGTTGATAACGCTCAAGCGCTCGGAATACCAGCCCCGCGGTGACCAGCAGCACCAGAGCGAGCGCCACCTGAGCCGTCACGAACGCCGCGCGCAGGCGACTCTGACCGCGATCCATTCCGCCGCGATTTCCGGCGCGGAGAGACGTACCGCCGGATATCGTCGACAGGCGCAATGCGGGCCAGACGCCAGCGATCAGGCTGGTCAGGATCGCGATCATCAGCGAAATGGCCAGAATCGTACCATTGATTTCGACCTCGGCGCCGCGATTGAGAGAGGCCACGATGAGCACGCTTGTTGCGCGCAGCAATCCGTAGGCAAGCGCGATACCGAGGACGCCGCCCGCGATCGCGTAGACGACGTTTTCCCAAAGAAGATGTGCGACGATTCGGCGGCGACTGGCGCCCAAAGCGTTGCGAATAGCGATTTCGTGCTCGCGCGTGATTCCGCGCGCGATGAGCAATCCAGCGAGATTCACGCAACCGACGGCAAGCAGCGCGAGCACCGCGTACAGCAGCAGGCGCAGGGCGCCATCGGAATTCCCTACAGTGAAGGTCGCGAGATCGATCAAACTGACGCGGCGATTCTTGCTCGCGGGGTATTGTTCGCCGAGACGCGTGAAAACCTGGTTGAATCGCGCCTGTGCCTCGACGCGAGCGATACCCGGCGCGAGCTTGCAAAGTGTCGAAAGCCAATGATTCCCGCGCTGGTTGCGATCTTGAGGCTTCGGGTTAACCGGGTAATAAATTGCGTCGGATCGGCTGATCGGGAAACGGAATCCCGCGGGCATTACGCCGACGATCGTATACGGCCGGCCATCAAGTTTGATTTTGGAACCGATCACATCGCGCCGGGCGCCGAAATAATTCCGCCACACCTCATTGCTCAGAACGGTGACCGCGTTGCGGCCGGCATCTTCTTCACCTTTCTCGAACGTCCGGCCAAGGATCGGCTTTACACCCAAAACGTCAAAGAAATTATCGGTGACTGATACGGAGTGGAGGGAGATGGCGGAATCGCCGGTTTCGACGTTCGCATTGCCGAAAGGAAGATAGCCGGCGGTGCTGGCAAAAGACGCCGAATCGCGGCGCCAATCGAGGTATTCGGGAAAGGAGGCGGGTTGCGTGTAGCCCTGCGGAGAAATGGTCCGGAGGGCGAAGATCCGATCGACTTCGTGGTACGGCAGCGGCCGGATGAAAACGGCATCCAGCACGCTAGAGACCGTGGTAACGAGGCCGATGGTGAGGCCCAAAGTGGTGATCACCGTCACGGCAAATGTTGGCGCGCTGCCGAATCTGCGGAAGGGGTGCAGAAGCATGGTCGTGGCTCGCGAAAGAATCTAAGATTAATACGTCCGAAAGCGGCCCCGGTAAGCAAGAATTTCGAGTGCTCGCCAGGCGCCAATTTCTCGGCGGCCGCACAGGTGTATAGGTCGAAGGGATCGCGTGGCCACGGCAACGCTCTTATCGAGGACCGAAGCGACCCGCCGGGCCTTCTGATACTCACACCCATGCTCAAAGCCTCACGAACGGTGACCCATATATAGGGAATTCGATGTTGTCTTCACATTGGCGAGACGATTTCGAAAACGCCAGGCGATCGCGCGCGTTGGCAAGTGTGATGCCACAAACGCCGGGAAATAATTGCGCGTTGTGGAGTCCGCGTGGAGTCCAAAAACGCCTCGCGTCCACTTGGCGTCCAAATCGCCGGCGTCTAACCCTTTTGTTTTGAGCAAGCGATGCTTGTAAGTTGTTGATCAGACATCCCTGAAAAGGCTGGCGGCGGCGGTTCGATTCCGTCCCTGGCCACCAAGTTTTCAAACACTTACAGACCCTCCCGAGGGATGTGTTGCAAAGGGGCATGCTCTGGCCGTCCTGGGGTTCCACTTTTTGAGGTTACGCCGCTATGCCGAACAGGCCGTGAATGAACTGACGCTGCCCAACCACATCGCCCTTCGGTACCCACCGAATCTGACCCTTCCGAATTTGATGCATGGCTTCATACCCGTCGATCGTCCGTAGGGCTCCTTCCACGGATTGGAACCCCAGACTCGACGCGATTCGTTTCTTGATGAAGCGATGGTCCTGTTCGATGACGTTGTTGAGGTACGGCAGCGGCCGACGGCGACAGCGGCACCCCAGTTCACCGGACTGCTTCAATTCGGCGCTCGCGCGGGCATAGGCCGGATGCCCATCCACATTGATCACCCGTGGCCGGCGGCCACCAGCCCCGGACAAGGCCAGCCGCAGGAATAACTTCGCCGCCGTCAAATCGCGCTTCGGCGACAGCATGAAATCGATGGTGTCGCCGGTTGAATCGACCGCCCGGTACAGATACGTCCAGCTTCCCGCAACCCGAACGTAGGTTTCGTCCACCCGCCAGGATCGGTTCGGATGGCGGCGCTCCCG
>JASHWA010000479.1 GCA_030044325.1 Bryobacteraceae bacterium | reverse complement strand
CAGTCGTCGAAGCTGTGGGAATGTGGGAATCGCGACAGCGATTTCCAAGGGCGGTGGAAAGGGTGGAAAACCCGCCTTCGGTTTTCCAGGCTTTCCACGGACCGGCATTTCCACAGCTTTCCGAGTTCAACTCGCTTTGGCTCCTTTCTTTTGCTTTTCAGCCGTGCGCCGGAAGCGGTACGATTCGGTCCCGGTTTCCAGAATATGCGCCCGGTCGGTGATGCGATCCAGCAAGGCTTTGCACAGGCGGGCGTTTGGGATCACCTGCGTCCATTCGGAAAACGGCAGATTCGTCGTCAGGATCACGGCTGCTTTCTCGGCTCGCTCGGCGACAACTTGGAACAGAAACTCCGCGCCGACTTCGGCCAGCGGCACATAACCGACCTCATCGATGGCGATCAGATCGTAGCGGCTCCATCGCGCCAACACGCGGCGGAGCTGCAACTGGTGCTTGGCCTCGACGAGTTCATTCACCAACCCCGCCGCAGTCGTGAACCGCACACGCCGCTTCTGCCGACACGCCGCCACGCACAGGCCAGTCAGCAGATGAGTTTTTCCGGTTCCGCATTCGCCGATGAACAACACTGGCTCGGCGCGTTCGATGTAACCGCCTTCGGCCAGGTCGCGCATCTTCGCCGCGGTGACGTTGGGTGACTGTGTGAAATCGAACTCCTCGAGTGTTTTCATCCGCGGCAGATGCGCTTCGCCAATGCGCCGTTCGATTGTGTTACGCTCGCGCTCTTCGATCTCGGCCGCCAGCAGCGCTTCCAGATATCCGACGTGGCTCTTCTTTTCGCGAATCGCCTGCTCGGCCACAGTGGCAAACTGCGACGCGATCATGGGCATGCGCAGCACCTTGCATTGCGCCTTGATCGTGGCTTCCTGCAACTCCACCATCTGGCGGCTCATCGTCCCGCTCCCGTCGTCAGCAGTTGATCGTACTCATTCATCGCTGGGAGCGGCCGGGCGTAGCGCTCCAGCGCGCCGACGTCCACAGCTTCGCAGCGCGAATGCCGCAGTTCGTCGGCATTCATCAAGTGCCTGACCGCTGCGGCGTCGTAGCAGTGTCCGGCGAGTGCCGCTTCGATCGCCTCCTGCAACCGCGCCTGGCCATGCTTCGGCGCGAGCTTCAGCAGCTCGATCATCTGCCGCGTGCCGTTCTGCTTGCCGTGCCGCTCCATCAGCGCTTGCCAGATCCGGTCGAAGCTCGCCGGCCACTGACCGGCCTGGCGTCTCTGCTCCAGCGGTTTCGATCCCGCCATCGCTCCGGGCTTGCGATACAGCACGTCGAGATAATGCTCCAGTTCCAGAATCTGCTGTTGACGCCCGTAACAACGCTCGTGCCGAGCGATACAGCGGCCCTCGTGCCACAGCTCGATGCTCGCGGCGTAAGCTTTCGCCTGCACTTCGACTCCGGCCGGCAACGGAACTGAGTACGCATTGGTCAAAACTTTCACGCAGCCGAAGCCGTTCACCGTCGGGAAACTCACTTGCGCAAGATCGAATCCTTCCACCAGCGGCAACAGGTGATCGCGTTCGATCATCAGGCTCGCACCGACGGTCTGTTCTCGCCCGGCGATCCTCCGATGCTCGTCCTGCTGGCACCCGCTCAAAAGCTGCCCGTTCAGCGCTGCCAGATCCTCCGCTTCCGGCACCGGCACCCAATGATTCCGCCGAAAGTATCCCGCTTCTCCTTCCACGCCGCCCTTCTCATGCGCCTGTGCCGGCGTGCAGAACTCCGCCTCGAACCGCCAGTGCGAGCGGAAGGCGATGAATCGCGCCGTCTCTTGCCGCTGATATCCGCGCAGGATTTTCCTTACTGCTGCCGTCAGGTTGTCGTAACGCAGCTTGCGAAAGACGCCGCCGAAGTAAGTAAAGGCGCGCTCGTGCGCTTCCAGAAACGCCTGCTGCGTCGCGTGCCGATAGGCGCAGTGAAACGCCGCGCCACTGGCCATGCTCCGCATCGCGAACACCTGCAGCTTCACCCGATCGCCGCCCAGTTCGGCCCAGGCTTCGTACCAGTCGATCTGCGCTTCGGCTCCCCAGGCGTAGCTCTGCGGGACAAAAGTTTCGCGTACTTTCATCCCCAGCTCAATCTTCCGGTGCTGCACATACTGCCGCACCGTCCGTTCGCCGATCTGGCAATCCGGCAGCTCCTGCTGAATCCGTCGCCAGATCCGATGGGCCGTGTGCCGCTGTTTGCGCGGCGCCTTCCGGTCCGCCTCCAGGATCGCGTCCACGAACCCCGCCGCGGCGTCCATTTTCCATCGCCGCCGCTCGGTTTTCTTCCGCGGTTTCGGCACCGCGCTGGCGATCGCCTCCCGCACCATGCGGCGATGCACGCCCAGCTTCTTGGCCACTCCCGCAATCGTCCCCACGCCGAACTCGTACTCTCG
The DNA here is from genome assembly GCA_030044325.1 of Bryobacteraceae bacterium. Lineage (GTDB taxonomy): Bacteria > Acidobacteriota > Terriglobia > Bryobacterales > Bryobacteraceae > Palsa-187. The sequence continues at coordinate 1,018 of JASHWA010000479.1, read as the reverse complement.
GCGGATCTGTTCAAACAGCTCCACTTTGGCTCTCCAGTCCAACGAGTCTCCTCCGCTCGGGCTAAGCCCGAATCAGAGTACCCGTTCGTTAATGGGTGGGCCAAAATATACTGCCGAACTGGGCCAGTTCAGAATACCGAAATCATGCAACCCAAAGGTAGGCGTCGAGCTCTGCACAACCGCTAGTTAGGCTGGCTGATTTACGAAGTGTTTCGATGTTTTCGCAAAACCTGAGATAGCGCTCGGCTTTTCGTGATTGGGCTTTCCCGAGGTGCCAAGCGGCCATCTTCTCAGCGTAGCTGTCCAAAATGGGGAGATTTGAGTCGACGAAAAAATGGCAGAATTTTGCGACGAAGCTGTAATGTGCGCGTCGCGTAACTTTCTTAATGCCATCGACAAGTTCCTCGACAAGCGGTGGACCGGTTGTGTGGATGTCTTCCAGCAGTTTTTCGAGCAGCCCGGCGACTTTGTAGATTGCAATCACCTTCGTTCCGTACAGGGTGTTCAGCACGATGGCCTTTATTCGGATCGCGTCGTGACGCCGGGGGAAGCATTGTTTCAGTTGAACGAATTCCTTGCTCTCCCAGCCGCCGGCCCAGAACCTGGATGCGGCGTCAATCTGGCTCTGTGTCAGCGGCTGTGCCAAGGTGGATGGCATCGCGTTCTCCTACGTTGTGCCTTTGTAATTCTAACTACTGTAGAGACTGACGATGGGTTGCCGCGCTACGCCGCTTCGGCCCCTGCGCCTTTCTTCGCTGCCGGTGCAGACTTCGCTTCCTTGGCTGCCGCCGACCGCCGCCTCGCCACGTCGCCATTGCATTTCGCGCCGCCGGGCCGACCGGCGCCTCGTCGTGACCGGCGTTGCGCGTGGCCTTATCCGCGCATTCTGCCCGCTGCGTGGCGTCAGCCGATTCAAATTGAAGCAAAGGGCTTGCCAGGCGGCTGGTCTAAAAAACAAAAAAATCGGACCCATTGATTTTTCCGCCCATCTCCCATAAAATCAGGCAACGATTCGTTT